>NZ_QUIO01000002.1:0-235451 GCF_003480145.1 Ruminococcus sp. AM42-11
TCGACTATTTTTACTTTTTCTACTGGTTCTATCTTACTCTTTCTGAACATGAAAATACCCCCATATAGGACTTTTATATTTCATTGTCCTATATGAGGGTAGCATATCAATATATTGTTTTTACGGATGACAGCTTTGACAAGCCTTACACAGAGGAACAAAGAACCTATGTTGTCAGCAGTAACAATAAGGCTTTCATTGAGGGTATGGGAGGATATTCTATCTATGCTTCTTCCCTTGACGGCTCGGATAAATGTGTGCGACTGGAAGCGTATATGGCTGATGAACACGGCGGCAAGGATGGTTGGAAGATTGAAAAATGTTATGTGAAAGACGACAGCAACCGTGAAATGCTCGACATTATTGCCGGCAAGTTCTTCATTGCATACGCACCGATTGAGTCGGAAAAGTTCCTCAGTATGCCGAAAGAACTGGCTCGTAAGTACGAGGAAAAGTTCAAATACCCGGAGAGATTTTATAAGTCCTTGGACGGTATTGAAGCAAAGCCGTATAAGCCTGTCTCAAAGGATATGGAGAGATAAGAGTCAATCTATGGGGCAACCCTGAGTGTCTGCATAATCTTAGCGAGCAGACCATTTATGGACAGGAATGTCCAAAACGGTACACTCGTTAGGGGTTGCCCCTAATACCCCAAGCAAGAAAGGAGCATAAGCTTTGCGGGAGATAGTATTGGTCGCCGCCGGGTTACTCATCGGCGGCTTTTTCGGAGTAACAACAATGTGCCTGTTTCAGATAAACCGGGACAGACACTATATTTACAGAAAGGACAGCGATAAAAATGAGCAAGAGAAACATTGAAAAGCACATTCTGATGAACAAGGCAGAAGCTCAGGATTTGCAGAAAAAAGCAAAGCGGGCGTGTCTTTCCGAAGGCGGACTTATCCGTTTGCTTCTCAGAGGATACGAGCCGAGAGAAAAGCCCGATGAAAGATTTTACGATGTTATGCGTGAGCTTTCCGCTATCGGCAACAACATCAATCAGCTTGCGGCGAAAGCAAACACCCTCGGATTTGTGGACGCACCGCAGCTCAAAAAGGAAGCCGAGCGTTGGCACAAGTTTCAGGCTGATGTGGAGCGTACTTTTTTAAGACCCGATAAGAGCGATATGAAATGGCAGTAAGTAAATTGTGGTCGGTCACATCAAGGCTCGGTCAGGTAATCGACTATGCCGCCAATCCCGAAAAGACGGCGGCAGACATTTACACCGAGGAACAGTATCAGGCTCTCCGTGATGTTCTCAGCTATGCAAAGGACGAAGAAAAAACCGAGCGTGAGTTTTTCGTAGAGGGTATCAACTGCAACCCTGCGACCGCAAGAGACCAGTTTATATCTGTAAAAAAAGCATACGGCAAAGACGACGGCATTCAAGCCTATCACGGATACCTGAGCTTTAAGGAACAGGACATATCCCCGGAGCTTGCACAGAAAATCGGAATGGAATTTGCAAACGAAGTGTGGGGCAAAAGATTTCAGGTGGTGGTTACTACTCATCTGAACACGAAACACCTGCACTGTCATTATGTAATAAACTCCGTTTCCTTTGTGGACGGCAAGCGGTTATGGGGCGACGAAAAAGCGTGGTTCAAGTTTCGTTTGGTTGCCGACTGCCTTTGTGAAAAGTACGGACTGTATTACAATCCGAACCCAAACCGCAGTAAGCAATCCTCTTATTACTACAAGCAGGAACAAGCCGGTATGCCGAGCCGATATTCAATGACCCGTGACGCCATTGATGAAGCGATTGCACACAGCACCAACTTAAAGACCTTTGATTATATCCTGACTCAGATGGGCTATGAACATTGTCTCAGCGACAGTCGAAAGTATTGGACGATTGTCCCGAAAGGATACAAGAAGCCGATACGACTTAAATCACTCGGAGAGAATTATACCGAGGACGCAATCAAGCGTAGGCTGACGGAAAATCAAAAGGTTCTTATCGTTCCTTTTGCAAAGGAAACGGTAAGAGTCAGGCAGTACCGAATGCCCACAAGAGAACACAAAGTCAAAAAGGTCGGCGGACTGTATGGGCTGTATCTGCATTACTGCTATAAGCTGGGTTATCTGCCGAAGTACAAAAAACAGAATACCGCAAGGCTTCACTATCTTTTGAAAGAAGATTTGCTGAAGCTCGACAAAATCACTCAGGAGACAAGGCTGCTTGGACGGGAGAACATTTCTACCGACGAGCAGCTTTTCTCATATAAAGAGTCCGTGTTGTCGCAAATCAAATCCTTGACTGACGATAGAACGCACCTGCGAAAACAGTTAAGAAGAAATTTGAGTGACGATGAGCTATCAAATGTCAAAGAGCAGATTACGGCAATCACGAGCAAGCTGTGGACTCTCCGCAAAGAGGTCGGTCTTTGTGATGACATAGCCGAAAGGTCAAAGGTTATTGAAGCCAACCTTGAAACGGTAAGAGTTTACGAAGAAAAACAAGAACGAAAGGAGCAGAACCGTAATGACAAACGGAGGTGATGCGGCAGAACAGGTCGTCAGGCTATCGCTTGAAGGCTTTGAAGTAGCCGCAAAATTAAGCGGAGCGGCAGCAAAGAATATTGCCGTTCTTTTAGTCTCTGTTCTCAAACAGGAACAGAAAACAAAAGGCAAGGCTCGACTTACTAATATGATTAAGTCGGGCAAGGAGCTGAAGGTGTTTTCTATCCCCAACAAGGACTTGAAGAAGTTTACCGAGCCGGCAAAACGCTACGGCGTTCTCTACTGCGTACTCAGGGATAAAAACACAAAGGGCGATAATGTCCCGATTGATATTATTGCCCGTGCAGAGGACGCTTCCAAAATTCAGAGAATCGTTGAGAGATTTGAACTCGGTAAAGTTGATAAGGCTGCGATTGTCACCGAGTCTCAGAAGGCTGTCAGAAAAGCGTGAAGCTTTGGAGAAAGACAAGCCGACGAAAACCAAAAACGAAATCATCACTGAGGAAGCCGTCAGAAAACCTATTCAGAAAGAGGGGTATTCCCAGTCAAACCCCACAGTCGCCAAAACGGACAAAAACCCTCCGTCAAGGCACGACTCCGAGCCGGTAGATATGCAAACTGATAAGGGTACTGTAAGCGACAGACAGAGAAAGCCGTCGGTAAAAGCAAAGCTTGACCGATATAAGGCACAGTCCAAGCAGCAGAAAGAAGCAGAACGCAAAGAGCCGGAGGTATCAAAGCCGGAAGTCAAGAACGCCCCGGCACAGACCGTACACCAGCAGCCGAAACCTAAAAGCAAAAATGTGAAAGAGAGGTAATCACAATGACAAACAATTTTACCCCTGCTAAGGCAGGACAGCAGAGCAAACGACTTTCCAAAGAGGAATATGCCGAGAAGATGAAGGCTGAAAAAGAAGCCGTATATCAGATGGCGGACGACACCGCAAAGGCGATTGTTTCCGACCCGGAAAAGTTCAAAGCCTTCCTTGATACGCAGAGCCGTCTTGACAGATACTCTGCGGTCAACGCACTTCTGATTTTCAAGCAGCTTCCCGAAGCAAGCCAGCTTAAAAACTTTGATGACTGGAGCAAAGATAATGTGAAAATTCAGAAAGGTGCGAAAAGCATTTCCATTCTTGAACCTGTCGAGTATGCAAAGAAAGACGGTACGACCGGCATTTCCTACAATGTGAAAAAGGTCTTTGATGTTTCGCAGACCAACGGCAAAAGACCGCCTGCACCGACTGTCAACCGTGACCCGAAAGCACTCATTACCGTTATGCTGGATTCTTCCCCGGTTGAAGTGGAAGCAACAAATGAGCTTCCGTATCCCAATATGGCGGCGTTTTATAACAACGAGGAACAGACCTTGTATGTAAAGCGTGATGTGGGAGACAGCGTAGCGGTCGCTCAGTGCGTAGCACAGGAGCTTGGCCACGCACAGCTCTCTATCAACAGCGACAGTTACAGCAGAGCGGATATGGGCTTTCAGGCAGTATGTATCGGCTATATGCTTTGCAAAAAGTACGGCGTCGATACACAGAATTTTGCTATCAACCGTATCCCTGAAAAGCTCGCCGGCAAAGAGCCGAAGGACATTCGCTATGAGCTTTCCAAAACGAGAAACGCAATGGCGGATATTCACTCCCGTGTTTCCGATGAGCTTTACAAGAAAAAGCAGGAACGAAGCAAAGACTACGAAAGATAAGGTGAGACTATGGCGAAGGAAGAAATGTATCATATCGCATTGGACGATTATGAACACGGCATTATTATCCGTTCTCTCAACGACGAGAAAACAGATTTGATGAACGAGGGCAAATCTACCGATGCGGTGGACGACCTTATCATCAAGGTCGGAACTGCCCCAAAGAAAAAGTTCAAAGTTATCGAAAAGGAACGCTCCTGTGAATCGAGATAACGAGAGGCAGTCTGCTATTATTCTTTCCGTCATCGGTATTATCCCGGTCGTATGGCTGGCACTTCTGATTGCACCCTCTGTAAAAGGAGGATTGCCGGAAATACTGCCGAGCCTATTAACAGCGTTCAACGAACCATTTCATATTGAGCTATGCGAGGACAGCCTAAAAACTGTCCTCGTTTTGCTTCTCTGCTATGCAATGGGTATTGGGATTTACTTCTCAACACAGAAGAATTACCGAAGGCGTGAAGAACACGGTTCTGCAAAATGGGGCAATGCAAGAGCCGTAAACAAAAAATACAGACAGTCTCCGGCTTCTGCAAATAAGCTGATGACGCAAAATGTCTGTATCGGACTCAATGCGAAGAAACACCGAAGAAACTTAAACACCCTTGTGTGCGGCGGTTCGGGAGCCGGTAAGACAAGGTTTTACTGCAAGCCGAATCTTATGCAGTGCAACACATCATTTGTCATTCTTGACCCAAAGGGCGAAATTCTCCGAGATACCGGAAAGCTGCTTGAAAGCAAAGGCTATGAAGTCCGTGTTCTCGATTTGATTTCAATGGAGAAAAGCCATTGCTATAACCCGTTTGTCTATTTGCAGAATGACAACGATGTGCAAAAGCTCGTGACGAACCTTTTTAAGAGTACCACTCCGAAAGGAAGTCAATCACAAGACCCCTTTTGGGATACCTCGGCTTCAATGCTTTTGCTTGCACTTGTATTTTATCTTCATTATGAAGCACCCGAAGATGAACAGAACTTTGCAATGATAATGGAAATGCTCAGAGCCGGTGCGATTGAGGACGAGGAGGACACAAGACCTTCTCCTCTTGATGAACTGTTTGCGGAATTGGAGATGTCGAATCCCGACCACATTGCTTTGAAGTATTACCGTTCCTATCATTCAGGTGCGGCGAAAACCTTAAAGTCCATACAGATAACCCTTGCGGCAAGACTGGAAAAGTTCAACCTTGAAAGTCTTGCTTCTTTAACCACCACAGACGAGCTTGACCTCCCGTCACTCGGAGAGAAAAAGGTCGCTCTGTTCGCTTTGATACCGGATAACGATTCCAGCTTTAACTTCTTGGTATCTATCCTTTACACACAGCTTTTTCAGCAGTTGTTTTATGCTGCCGACCATATTCACGGCGGCTCGCTTCCCGTTCCCGTTCATTTTTTGATGGACGAGTTTGCGAATGTTTCACTCCCTGATGACTTCGACAAAATTCTTTCGGTTATGCGTTCCCGTGGGGTATCGGTAAGTATTATCTTGCAGAACTTGGCACAGCTTAAAGCCTTGTTTGAAAAGCAATGGGAAAGCATTGTAGGTAACTGCGACGAGTTTTTATATCTCGGCGGCAACGAGCAAAGCACCCACAAATATGTGTCCGAGCTTCTCGGCAAGGAAACCATTGATACCAACACTTTCGGAAAAAGTACCGGTCGAAGCGGCAACTACTCCACAAATTATCAGATTAGCGGTCGAGAGCTTCTTACTCCTGATGAGGTTCGTATGCTTGATAACCAATATGCAATTCTGTTTATTCGTGGAGAACGCCCCGTTATGGACTTCAAGTACGACATCTTGAAGCACCCGAATGTGGCACTTACAACCGATGGAAAGGCTTCTGCATATAAACACGGCGAAGTGACCATCAAGCACTCATCAATTTCCGTTCTTTCTATTGACCCGGAAGAACTTCCGGAGGAAAGCTACGGAGAAACCAATTACGAACTTCTGTCCGATGAGGATTTTGAAGTGAATAAAAACTTATTTTAACGGAGGAAAACACAATGAACATTTTTAAGAAGAACAACGAAAAGAAAACTACTCAGAAGCTGCCTATGACCGGAAAGGTTCAGAAAGGCTTCCGTGCTTACTGCGCCGTAATCGCAGCAGCAACTCTTGTTTGCGGTATGAGCGTTACCGCTTTTGCCGCCAGCGACCCGATTACCGTAGTCAACAATCTGTCCGATTTCATCTTCGGTCTTATCCGTGCCATCGGTCTTATCCTGCTTGGCTTCGGTATCGTTCAGGTCGGTCTCTCTTTGAAGTCTCACGACCCGTCTCAGAGAGCCAACGGTTTCCTGACTCTTGCAGGCGGTATCATCATTACCTTTGCAAAGGAAATCCTTACCCTTATTACCGGTTAAGAGAACACAGTTATCAAACGGGGCATACCTGGCATTTCAGGTATGCCCCTAATCTTAAAGGAGGTGCAAACAGATGAGTGATAACTGGGTAGTTCAGAACCTCGAAAATGCCCTTGAAACTTGGAACAGCAAGCTTTCGGAAATATGGCAGTTGCTAACCACTTCGCCGCAACAGTTCAAAGGCGGCAGTATTTGGTCGGTAATGGTGAATATCAACGGAGCAGTTCAGGCTATCGGTCTTGCCCTGCTTGTTCTGTTTTTTGTTGTCGGTGTGGTTCGCACCTGCGGAAGTTTTACCGATGTAAAGAAACCGGAACACGCATTAAAGCTGTTTATCCGCTTTGCCATTGCCAAAGGTGTGATTACCTACGGGCTGGAGCTTATGCTTGCCCTGTTCGACATCGTACAAGGTACGATTTCAACCATTATGACATCTGCGGGATTCGGTACGCCCAATCAAACAACTTTACCTGCTGAAATGGTAACAACCATTGAAAGCTGCGGATTTTTTGAAAGTATCCCATTGTGGGCGGTTACTCTTATCGGCGGACTGTTTATCACGGTCTTGTCGTTCATTATGATAATGACGGTGTACGGACGATTTTTCAAGCTGTATATGTACACTGCTCTCGCTCCGATACCGCTTTCCACATTTGCCGGAGAACCGTCGCAGAATGTGGGTAAGAGCTTTATAAAGAGCTACTGTGCCGTTTTGCTTGAGGGAGCAGTAATTGTACTTGCTTGTATCATCTTCTCCCTATTTGCTTCTACGCCGCCGGTAGTGAACCCTGACGCAGCAGCCGTTACTCAGGTATGGGCATATATCGGCGAACTGGTATTCAATATGCTTGTGCTTGTCGGTGCGGTTAAGATGAGCGACCGAATTATCCGTGAAATGATGGGCTTATAACGGGAGGTTCTCTGATGAAGAAAAACAAGAATAATAACGATAGATGGCAGGGCTATACGCCTGCCGACTGCGACTGCAAATATTGTGTGTATTACGGAGGAAAGAAAAACGGCAATGTGATTTGCCTTGCGGACACCTGCGTCTGCTCTGATGAAATCCGTCACGCAAAACAAGCATATCGCAGAGAAAGGAGCTTTTGATGGAAGTCAAAATTAACCGAGAGATACGAAATTACACAGAGTCAATGTTTTTTGGACTGTCGCTCAGACAGTTCATTTTTTCTGTCCTCGCCTGTGCGGTAGCGGTAGGACTTTACTTCCTCCTAAAACCGTACCTCGGAACAGAAACTGTATCGTGGGTGTGCATTTTGGGAGCTGCCCCTTTTGCGGCTCTCGGCTTTGTGAAATACAACGGAATGACGGCTGAGAAATTTATATGGGCGTGGATAAAGTCCGAGTTCCTTATGCCGAAAAAGCTGGTCTTTCATTCCACCAACACCTATTACGAATTGATGAAACCGACAATCGAACAAAAACAGAAGGAGGCTTATAAGAACAATGATTAAAACTCTTACAAACCTGTTAAAGCAGGACAAAGAAAAGTTCGTAGTACCAAAGGGCGTACAGGATTGTATTCCCATTACCGCTATTTATGATGACGGCATTTTCCGTGTAGGCAAGGACAAGTATTCCAAAAGCTTCAAGTTCACGGATATTAACTATGCCGTAGCGAGCCGTGAGGATAAGGAAGCAATGTTCCTTGAATACTCCGAGCTTCTCAACTCTCTTGACAGCGGAGCTACTACAAAGCTGACTATCAACAACAGACGGCTTAACCGTCTTGACTTTGAGAAAACCATTCTTATCCCCGAAACCGGCGATGAGCTTGATGTTTACCGAGAGGAATATAACAAAATGCTTCTCGACAAGGCAACCGGGGCAAATGCCATCGTTCAGGATAAATATGTTACTATCTCCATCAATAAAAAGAGCGTGGAGGACGCACGAACCTATTTTGCCCGTGTCGGTGCTGACCTGATTGCCCACTTTGCAAGACTCGGAAGCAAATGTGTGGAGCTTGAAACCGATGAGAGACTGAGAATTGTCCACGATTTCTTCCGTGTCGGGGAGGAAACCGCCTACCACTTCAATATTAAGGAAACGAGAAAGAAGGGACACGATTTCAAGGATTATGTTTGCCCCGATACAATGGAATTTGAAAAGGACTACTTCAAAATGGGAAACCGTTACGGGAGAGTCCTTTTTCTTCGTGAGTACGCTTCCTATATCAAGGACAGTATGGTAGCCGAGCTTACCGACCTGAACCGCAACCTGATGATGTCCATTGACATCGTACCTGTTCCTACCGATGAAGCGGTGCGAGAAGCAGAGAGCAGACTGCTTGGGGTTGAGACGAATATAACCAACTGGCAGAGAAAGCAGAATCAGAACAATAACTTTTCCGCTACCGTTCCGTATGATATGGAACAGCAGAAAAAGGAAATGAAGGAGTTCCTTGATGACCTTACCACTCGTGATCAGCGAATGATGTTCGCTGTACTCACTATGGTTCATACTGCGGACTCCAAAGAACAGCTTGATAACGACACCGAAGCTCTGCTTACTACGGCAAGAAAGCATTTGTGCCAGTTTGCCGTTCTCAAGTATCAGCAGATGGACGGACTGAATACGGCTATGCCCTTTGGAACACGCAAGATTGACGCATTCAGAACCCTTACCACAGAAAGCCTTGCGGTCTTTATTCCCTTCAGGGTTCAGGACATTTACCACGAAAACGGCATTTACTACGGTCAGAATGTCATCAGTAAAAATATGATTATTGCCGACCGCAGACAGCTACTCAACGGCAACTCTTTTATTCTCGGCGTATCCGGCGGCGGAAAATCCTTTGCGGCAAAGGGTGAAATTGAAAATATCATTCTTTCCTCCAATGCAGATGTTATTATCATAGACCCTGAGCGAGAGTATTCGCAGCTTGTAAAAGCTCTCGGCGGCGAAATAATCAATATTTCCGCTACTTCTCCGAGCCATATCAATGCGATGGATATGAACAAGGAATACGGCGACGGAGCAAACCCGGTTATCCTGAAATCCGAGTTCATTATGTCCCTTTGCGAACAGCTTATCGGCGGTACAAACCTCGGAGCAAAGCAGAAATCTATCATCGACCGTTGTACGGCAAGTGTTTACCGAGACTATCAGCAGAGAGGATATACCGGTACTGTTCCTACCTTGCAGGATTTTCGTGCGGAGCTTTTGAAACAGGACGAGCCGGAAGCAAAGGAAATCGCCCTTGCTATCGAGCTGTTTACTCACGGTTCTTTGAATACCTTTGCAAAGCCAACCAATGTTGATACGGATAACCGACTTATCTGTTATGACATTCTTGACCTCGGCAAGCAGCTTATGCCTATCGGTATGCTTGTCGTCCTCGACTCTATTCTGAACCGTATTACACAGAACCGTGCTAAAGGTAAGCAGACCTTTATCTTCATTGATGAAATCTACCTCCTGTTCCAGCACGAGTATTCTGCAAACTTCCTGTTTACGCTTTGGAAGCGTGTAAGAAAGTACGGCGCTTATGCCACCGGCATTACACAGAATGTGGACGACCTTTTGCAGAGCCATACAGCGAGAACTATGCTTGCAAACAGCGAGTTTTTGATTATGCTCAATCAGGCGTCAACCGACAGAATTGAGCTTGCAAAGCTCCTTAACATTTCTGACCTCCAGCTTTCGTATATCACGAATGTTGACGCAGGACACGGATTGATTAAGGTCGGCAGTTCGCTTGTGCCGTTTGCAAATAAGTTCCCGAAGAATACGAAGCTGTATAAGCTGATGACAACCAAACCGGGCGAGGGTGCATAACCCTTGCCCTATTCTGTAAATGAGAAAGGAAACACCTATGAAAAACAAAATCTATATTGCCATAATCTGTGCTTTCAGCATTGTATTTGCCGTCAGTTCAGGTTTTCTCATCAAGCACTATTGCGACTCTGCAAAGCAGGCTGAGATGTACGACAATCTGATTGAGGTTGTGGAGACCGAGCCTGAAGAAACCACAGAGCTGATGAACTACTCCGAAGAAAAGACCTTTATCCCGGAGTATCAGGAGCTTTATCTGCAAAATAACGATATGGTCGGCTGGATTAAGGTTGAGGACACAAAAATCAATTATCCCGTTATGCAGTCAAAGGACAACCCGAACTTCTATCTGAAGCACGGCTTTGATAAGGCATACACCGACTACGGCTGTCCTTATGTTCAGGAAAACTGCGATATGGAACTGCCAAGCGACAATATCATTATCTACGGTCATCATATGAACGACGGCTCTATGTTCGCCGGTCTTATGAAATTCAAGGACAAGAGCTTTTGGGAAAAGCACAAAACAGTATCCTTTGATACGCTGACCGATAGACAGACCTATGAAGTAATTGCCGTGTTCAAAACCGTAGTATATACGGATAGTCCCGACAGCTTCAAATATTATCAGTTCGTCAATGCGGACACCGCCGAGGATTTCACTGCCTATGTTGAGAAGTGCAAGAAACTGTCGCTTTACGAAACCGGCATAACCGCCGAATACGGCGACAAGCTCCTGACCCTTTCCACCTGTGAGTATTCCCGGACAAACGGCAGACTTGTTGTAGTGGCGAAGCTAATAAACGAATAATACAACAGGTAGTTCAGCCTGCATAGGAAGGAGGGATTGTATGGCTGATATTAAAACGAAAGACAATGCAAAAGGTACGATACGAACAATAGATAAGGCTGCCGTCGCAACCCAACGAATGAAGCAGGCGTATATCGCAACAAAAGAAAAGGCGGAGCGGTCGGTAAATGCCAACAGCAGTTCTGCCGAGGAATACGCTTCCGATAAACTGGAAAGCGGTATTGACGAGGTGTTTCACGATGGTGCCTATGCGTTTGACAAGGCGGGACGAAAGGGACTTGAAACCACAAAAGAGAATATCCGCACCGCAAAGGACGGTATTCAGCGTTTCAAGCAGCAGCGAGCCGAGCAGTCTTTGAGAAAACAGGCTTCGCAAAACACAAGCTCTGCGATTAAGACTGTCGATAAGGCGGAAAAGACCATAAAGCAGTCTGCCACTTCCTCCGGAAAGAAAACCATTAAGTTTGCCGGAAAAGAAGCAACAAAGACCGCACAGAAATCGGTTAAGACGGCTGAGCAGACTGCAAAGACTGCGATAAAAACCAGTCAGCAAGCGGCAAAAGCGGCACAGAAAACAGCTCAGGCGACAGTTAAGGCTTCGCAGAAAGCGGCACAGGCGGCAAAAGCCACAGCCAAAGCAACAGCCGCTACGATTAAAGCCGCAGCCAAAGCCACCATTGCCGCAGTAAAAGCAATCATAGCGGCGGTAAAAGGTCTTATTGCCGCTATCGCTGCCGGCGGTTGGGTTGCGGTGGTAGTAATTATTGTGCTATGTCTTGTAGCCTTGATTGCAGGTTCTGTGTTCGGTATCTTCTTTTCGGGAGAGGATTCCGGCACGGGAATGTCAATGCAGACAGTCGTTCAGGAAATCAATCAGGAATATGATGACCGATTGGAACAGGAAAAGAACTCTGTAAGCTATGATGTGCTTGAAATGAGCGGAAGCAGAGCTGTTTGGAAAGATGTTCTTGCGGTCTATTCTGTTAAAGTGAATACCGACCCCGACAATCCGATGGAGGTTGCTACGGTTGATGAAACCAAGAAGCAGCTACTGTCGGATATTTTTTGGGAAATGAACGATATTTCTTCCCGAACGGAAACGAAAACCCATACCGAAATCGAAGAAAGCGACGACGGACACGGCAACATCGTACAGACCGAAACCACAGTAACAGAAACTTTCCTGTATATCACGGTATCGCACAAGACCGTTGATGAAATGGCGGCTATGTACGGATTTAATCAGGAGCAGAAAGAGTATCTTGCCGAGCTGCTAAAGGACGAAAACAATCAACTATGGTCTCAGGTGCTTTACGGTATCGGATACAGCGACGACCAAATCGTAACGGTTGCCTTGTCACAGGTGGGTAATGTAGGCGGTCAGCCTTACTGGTCTTGGTACGGATTTGACTCCCGTGTAGAATGGTGTGCCTGCTTCGTCTCTTGGTGTGCTAACGAGTGCGGATATATCGACGCCGGTATTATTCCAAAGTATGCCGGCTGTGTAAACGGTGTACAATGGTTCAGAGACCGAGGACAGTGGGCAGACGGTTCGTATGAGCCTTCGCCCGGTACAATCATTTTCTTTGACTGGGAGGGCGACGGTGTGACAGACCACACCGGTATTGTTCAGAAATGCGAAAACGGTACAGTCTATACCGTTGAGGGCAACTCAGGCGACACTTGCAGAACCAAAACATACCCTGTCGGAAGCTCTGTTATCTACGGATACGGTATTCCGGCATATTAAAAAGATGGCTGCTCGTTTGAGTAGCCATCAAGTACATTATGAGAAATCAGGTATTTACTCAAGAACAAATATAACCTTCTGAAGCCTTTGTCCCAACAAGAGAAATATGCGGATATATACCATTGACAACATCTTCATAGAATTTACGACCGATTCTTGCAGATGTAACTCTATTTGTGAAAAAGTCTCTAAAGTGGTATGTGCCGGGTAATAATGAAGGAACAACAGCAACAATAAAAGCGTTATATTCATTTTGTTCCATTTTGTTAAGTTTTATCATCAGTGTTCACCTCCTTGTTGATAAGCCTGAATTTGTAAATGGAATTCTGAGTTGTTACTAATAGATTGTTCTTTTTAATATAATAATCATCACGGGAACTAATAATTCCCAAAGAAGTAATTGGTTTAAAATCATCGTCAACAGGATGCCAAACAAAGAATTGTCTGTTTCCATTCTTAAGAATATAGATAACACCGTCTTGACCTATATATCTATTTCTCCAAGATGTAGAATGTGAATTATTATTCTTATCACAAGACTCTATATATGTGACAAAATAGACATCAACAATTTCATCTGCCGTTTTCAAATAATCCATAACATTTTTTCTTTCGCTTGACTTTAGTATCTTTCATATTGCTTGATATTATTGTGTAAAATATCACATACTCTAAATCTGTCAGAACAGTTTTCTATTATGTTCTTTAAATATAGGCTTGACAAATAAAGGGTTAAGGAATATAATTAGATTCAGTATTAGACAAGGAGTTAATAAATATGCGGCAAGGTATTCTTAAATAAACTGTCAATTTGATAGTGGGAACAAAAAGTAGCAGTCCCGTTTCACTTTTAATATGGGGCTTATTTTTTTGTACCCAGTTTAAGAATACTTTTATCATGTAATTTTATATGCCCGAAAACATATAAGTGTTTTGGGGCTATTGGAGTTATTTACCCAGTGATAGGAGTATTTATCACTGGGTATTTTTATGCCCTTTTTTGGGTGTTGATAGGAGGAAAATCACATGAAAATAATTAACTTAGGCATTCTGGCTCACGTTGACGCAGGAAAGACAACATTAACGGAAAGTTTATTGTATACCAGTGGTGCAATTGCAGAACTAGGGAGCGTAGATGAAGGCACAACAAGGACAGATACAATGAATTTGGAGCGTCAAAGGGGAATCACTATCCAGACAGCAGTGACATCTTTTCAGTGGGAGGATGTAAAAGTCAACATTATAGATACGCCAGGCCATATGGATTTTTTAACCGAAGCATACCGTGCTTTATCTGTCCTTGACGGAGCTGTTTTAGTCATTTCGGCAAAAGACGGCGTACAGGCACAGACGCGTATATTATTCCATGCGCTTCAGAAAATGAACATTCCGACAATTATCTTTATAAATAAGATAGACCAAAATGGAATCGACCTACAGCGTGTTTACCAAAGCATTAAAGACAAACTTACCAGTGATATGATTGTCATGCAGGAGGTTTCCCTGTCGCCCCAAATATCCATGACCGATATTTCTGATTTGGACAAATGGGATATGATTATTTCCGGAAGCGATGAACTATTAGAACGATATGTTGCAGAGGATTCTTTGGATATACAGGAATTACAATATGAAAAGTGCAAAAGAACCAGATGCTGCTCTTTGTTTCCTGTTTATCATGGGAGTGCAAAAGACAATTTAGGAACAGAAAAACTGATTGAAGCGGTTACAGAAACTTTCATTACAGAAACAGACGATATTCAGTCTGAATTATGTGGATATGTTTTTAAGGTTGAGTATACAGAGCGGAAAAAACGGCTTTCTTATTTACGCCTGTATCATGGGACGCTCCATTTACGGGATACCCTGCTGCTGTCAAAAAAGAAAAAAATAAAGATTACAGAAATGTGTATTCCGTCAAATGGTGAAATCGTCCCGGCTGACCATGCCTGTCCGGGAGAAATTGTTATTTTAGCTGATGATACTTTGAAACTGAACGACATTCTGGGAAATGAAAAACTCCTGCCTCACAAAACATGGATTGATAATCCCATGCCATTACTTCGGACAACGGTAGAGCCGCAAAAGCCGGAGCAAAGGGAAGCCCTGTTAAATGCCCTCGCAGAGATTGCTGATACAGACCCTCTTTTGCATTTTGACATTGATACTGTTACACATGAGATTATGTTATCTTTTTTGGGAAAAGTACAGTTAGAAGTTATTTGTTCGCTATTAGAAGAAAAATATCATGTGGGCGTGGCTATGAAAGAGCCTTCGGTTATTTATCTGGAAAGACCGCTTAGAAAAGCAGAATATACCATCCACATAGAAGTCCCGCCAAATCCTTTCTGGGCTTCTGTCGGGTTGTCCATAGAGCCGCTCCCTATTGGAAGCGGAGTGCAGTATGAAAGCAGAGTTTCACTTGGATATTTAAATCAATCGTTCCAAAATGCGGTTATGGAGGGGGTTCTTTATGGCTGCGAGCAGGGGCTGTATGGATGGAAAGTGACAGACTGTAAAATCTGTTTTGAATATGGATTGTATTATAGTCCTGTAAGTACCCCCGCAGACTTTCGGCTGCTTTCCCCTATCGTATTGGAGCAGGCTTTAAAAAAAGCAGGGACAGAACTATTAGAGCCATATCTCCACTTTGAAATTTATGCACCGCAGGAATATCTCTCACGGGCGTATCATGATGCTCCAAGGTATTGTGCAGATATTGTAAGTACTCAGATAAAGAATGACGAGGTCATTCTGAAAGGAGAAATCCCTGCTAGATGTATTCAAGAATACAGGAACGATTTAACTTATTTCACAAATGGGCAGGGAGTCTGCTTGACAGAGTTAAAAGGATACCAGCCAGCTATTGGTAAATTTATTTGCCAACCCCGCCGCCCGAATAGCCGTATAGATAAGGTTCGGCATATGTTCCACAAGTTAGCTTAACAGCTTGCAAAAGTCATATAAAATGAGATTTGAAAGGAGAATGTAACTTCATGTTTGCTAAAAATTCAAAGGCATATTCTGTCTACCTGCTGTTCCGATTTGTCTGTTCCCTGGCGGTTTCTATGTCCACAGTGCTTTCCATCGTGTACCACCTGGAGGTGGTGCAGCTGGATGCTTTCCAGCTTGTCCTGGTAGGGACGGTTCAGGAGACCTCCTGCTTTCTGTTCGAGATGCCCACCGGTGTGGTGGCGGATTTGTATAGCCGTCGGCGCTCGGTGCTGATTGGAATGTTCCTCTACGGCCTGGGCTTTCTGATGGAGGGTGCGCTACCGTGGTTCGCGCCGGTTCTGCTGGCCAGGTTGTCTGGGGTTGCGGTGATACCTTCATCACCGGCGCTCTGGAGGCGTGGATTGCCTCGGAGGAAGAGGACAAACCCATAGACAAGGTGTTCCTGCGGGGCAGTCAAATGGGGCAAATCGGCGGCGTTCTGGGCGTGGTGCTGGGCACACTGCTGGGAAACATAAACCTGCAAATGCCTGTCATCTTGGGGGGCAGTTTGTGCTTGTTGTTGGGGCTGGTGATGGTTCGCATCATGCCAGAAACCAACTTCTCCCCTGCTATTGAGGAACGGCAGGGCTTGCTTAAAGACTTTGTCTGCCTGTTCAAGCTCAACCTGGGCTTTGTGAAAGGCGCACCTGTGTTGCTGGCGCTCTTAGCAATCACACTATGCGGGGGACTTGCCAGTGAAGGCTTTGACCGGCTCTCCACCGCTCATTTTCTGGATGACACGGTAATACCCGTTATCGGGCCGCTGAACAGCGTCACTTGGTTCGGTGTTATCAGTCTTATCGGCAGCGGCTTAGGTATTCTGGCTTCTCAGTTGCTCATCGCCCGCATGGAGAAAAAAGGGACTGTCAGCCGAACCAGTGTGGTCATGTCCACCAGCGCCGGGTATATCCTGTTCCTGGTTCTCTTCGCGGTGGGGCGGAGCTTTTGGTTCATGTTGTTGGTGTTCCTGCTGGCGGGGCTTATGCGCACCATCAAGGAGCCTGTGCTGGCCGCCTGGATGAACGACCAAGTGGATGAGAAAATGCGCGCCACAGTCTTTTCCACCAGCGGACAGCTGGACTCTTTCGGGCAGATCATCGGCGGGCCTATTGTGGGGCTGGTAGCCCAGCAGGTGTCCATACCCTGGGGGCTGGTCTGTACCGCTTTCCTGCTGTTGCCCGCGCTGTTCTTAGTGCCGGTGGCGGGAAAGAAGCGGGATTGATATGGCATAGTTAAGTTTACTGACGAGCGGGAGATTACTTCCGCTCGTCTTCATTTAGTAGCGCAAAATTTGAGGACTCTTTATTTCCTTATTCGGTATAGCGGAGGCGGCTGTCAATTCGACATAATTTTCTTGTGATACTTTACCGTACATGAGCATTTGTTTCGTATTTGAAAGAACAAACTCACCAAATAAAAAAAACGATATTCGGGTGGGTTATTTTGTTATACCCTAAATTACCCTCTGAATTTGTTTTTAAATTTGGAGGGATTTTTTTATGTCCTTTTTTCGGGCAGTTATCTATCTGCTCATACGAAGCAAAATTTATCAATACATAGCATATCAGAGAACGGCAGGAAACCAGTTAAAAAAATTTCTGCCAGTGCAACGGTACTTCTCACCTTGAAAGTAGAAGTACAATCTCCATACAATAGAATTACTATTTCCTATAACCGTAAAGGTCACAGAGCCTTTGCGGTTTTTCTTTTGTCGATTTTTGTTGGAAAGTGCCGTAGGGCTGTTTCTGATATGCGGTGTCGTTCTCCGCCTCTCCATCTGGATTTTTTACATTTCAAAAATTCAGATGGGAGGTATTTATGGTGAAATATGCACCAAGAAAGGTATATATCAGAGAAAGTGGCGGCTATGTGGAATTATCCTACACGGAGTTCTGCCGTTGCAGGGAATCCGACCAGACCTATATGGACAAGCTGTTTATCCCCATTCAAGGCTGTCTGCTTGAAGTCGTGAGGGAGCAATACACAGACTTCTACCGTGACAAGGAACGGTGGCGTTATCTGCAAAAATTAGATACAAAGAATAGACTGCTATCTCTCGACGGATTTACGGACAGCGAGGGGAATCCTCTGGACTTTATCACTGATGAAGCGGTGGACATTGCAGAAACCGTTGTCAATGCGGTCATGGTGGACAGGCTGAAAGCCGCCCTGCCTTTGCTGTCGGATAGTGAACAGGAGCTGATACAGGCAATCTTTTTTGACGGACTTTCCGAGCGTGAAGTCGGGGCGAGGTTGGGCATAACCCAGAGCGTTGTAAACAAACGCAAAGCCAGAATCCTAATAAAACTAAGAAAGATAATAGAAAATTAAAATTTAAGGCGTTCAGCCCCCTTGTTTTTTCCTTTGGGAAGATGAGGGGGCTTTTCTCTGCCCTCTCAATCAATTCTGATTGGAGGAAGTAAGAATGGCATACAACCACGGACGGGAGGACAGGAAATGGCGTATCTGGAAAGAAGCGGAGGAAAAGCTGCTGCGTGAGTGCGGCGTTGATGAAGCGACCATTGAGCAGATACGCATGGCGGACAGGGCAGACTTCAATTCCAACAGGCGGTTTTACCGATGGACGAATGACGTTGCGGAATATCTTGAGGACATGGCAGGCAGGGAGCGGCAGGCGGAAGTGGGTACGGTTGCGGAGTTACTGGAAGAGATTGAGAGCGAAAATCTCTATCAAGTATTAGTCACGGTGGACGGGCGTACCTTGAAAATCGTCCTGCTGAAAATGCAGGGGTATTCCACAAAGGAGATTGCCCCGCTTGTGCATTTGACGACTGGTGCCATCTATGCGAGGTTAGACCATCTGCGGAAGAAGCTGCGGAAAATTTTATAGCTTCTAAAACAGCCTGCCATCCTGCGGGCTACTGGGTGAGGGATGGAAATCCCCTCACTCATTTTTTGCAGGAGGACAACAGGATGGCATACAGGGTTAAGGCATGGGAAGAACCTATGAGTCTATGATGGAGGAACTGGAAGTAATAGAAATTCTTTCTACTGCTTATGATGGTGACGAATTTCCGGGTTATGAGAACATAAGATTGAGTTTTTCACAACTGGAAACGATTATTCGGAATAAACGCAGCGGTTGGCTTGATGCTTTGAGAAATCAAAAAGCAGTTTATCTTATAACTGATACCAGCAACGGAAAAATGTATGTTGGCTCGGCAACTGCTCAGTATGGAATGTTGCTTCAAAGGTGGACTAACTATATAGACAATGGACACGGTGGGAATGTTGAACTTAAACATATTGTTGACACCAAAGGGTTTGATTATATAAAAGCAAATTTTCAGTATTCAGTATTAGAAAACTATAACGCACGAATGGATGATAATTACATACTGAGTCGTGAAAAATGGTGGAAAGATACCCTTTGCACAAGACAATTCGGATATAATAAAAACTGATAAAAATTAGACCGTCAGATCTCATTCGAGACTTGACGGTCTTATATTTTTTTACTGTATTTAAGAAAATCGTTTTGGTGTTCCTGTTTGCGAAGTTGATAGCCTTGTGCAATCAGCGTATCTACTTTCAGAGCAATTAGGTTTATGTCGGAACACATTGCCCGTGCAATCTGCTGAATGTCATAGCCGTTTTCAATGTATTCCAAAATGGTGTCGTCCGGGAGCGAAGCCTGAGAAGCGAAGATATTTGCTTCATACTCCATACGGTTCTCTCTCATATCAAAGATGTTGAACTCTTTGAACCCGCCGACAGCAACCGCTTCTTGCCTGTGGAGAACATCGTGTCCGATTTCGTGCCATAGCACTATCTGTTCCACGACCGGGTGCATACCGTTTTTAAGGAAAACAAAGCGGTTCTTCAGAATGACCTTGTATGCTCCACGCTGCTTTTCAAAATCTCGGTAGATAATATTGATACCAAGCTCTTTTGCGACCTTGTACGGGTCACGAGTACCGCAACGGTCAATGAGCTTGTTGACGATTTTCACAATTTCAGCCGTAGTGTAATACCCCAATCCGGCTCACCTCCCATATTATAGTATATCGGATATTTACCCTATAATAAATTATAAACTATTGTGTGTCCCATATATTGGACTTAGTTCACTGTGAGGATTACTCGTCTTTGCGGTATTTCTTCGGGGTGTATTTTTTATTGTTCTTCTTTGCAATAAGATATGCTTCCTGAATAGCGTCAACCATTTCACGCATATCTTCGTCAGCCATTTCGCCGCCGGCAAACAGACCGGTAACTTCTGCAAGCAACTCCTGAGCCTGTCTTGCCCCTCTGCGTCCGTATTTATCCTCTACATCGGCGATGAAAGCGTCATCCTCAGACAGCAGATAATTCACATTTACATTTAATGCTTCTGCCAGCTTCTTGTATCTTTCCGTTCCTCTCGGACGGGATTTATCATTTTCATAAGAACAAATTACACGTCGGGTTACGCCTATTTTTTCAGCCAATTCATCCTGATTAAGACCGAGTTTAGTCCTCTCTGCTTTGACTTTTTCACCGAATGTCATCTTTGATTTCACTCCTTAAAAGAATATTTACAGTTTAACTTCTCATTTACTCTTGACAAGTACACTTAAACTGCGTATAATAAGAAACAGGAAGTTGAACTACTCATAGTTTACACTAAACTTCCCAAAATGTCAAGGGGGGTTCAAAAAATGTTACGAAGCATACTTCATTGTGATATGAACAACTTCTATGCCAGCGTCGAATGTATGCTCGACCCCGCATTGAAGAAATATCCGATTGCTGTCTGCGGCTCTGTGGAGGAACGACACGGTATCGTGCTTGCAAAGAACTACAAAGCAAAGGCTTTTGATGTGAAAACCGGGGACGCAGTATGGCAGGCTAAACAGAAGTGCAAGGACTTGGTTGTAGTGCCGCCCCATTATGAGGAGTATATCAAATACTCAAAGCTTGCGAGAAGCGTTTATGAGCGATATACCGACCAAGTTGAACCGTATGGTATGGACGAGTGTTGGCTGGATATTAGCGGGACAGAAAGCCTTTTCGGTTCGCCGGAAAAGGTGGCAAATGAAATTCGTGAAACGATGAAGTTTGAACTCGGCTTGACGATTTCTGTGGGTGTTTCCTTTAATAAGATATTTGCGAAGCTCGGCTCGGATATGAAGAAACCGGACGCAGTAACCGTTATACCAAAGGATACATTCAAAGAAAAGATTTGGGGACTTCCTGCCGCTGACCTGCTCGGTGTAGGACGGGCAACCCAGCGAGTGCTTGACAGCTATTGTATTCGTACCATCGGGGATTTAGCGAATAACGACCCTGAGTTCTTACGCAGAAGATTAGGAAAGAACGGAGTAGTTTTATGGAACTATGCCAACGGCAACGACCTTTCCCTTGTTGCCAAGAAAGATTTCGTTTCTCCTATAAAAAGTGTAGGACACGGTATAACAACAGTAGCAGATTTAGAGAAACCGGAGCAGGTGTGGCCCGTGTTTCTCGAATTAACCCAAGACATCGGACACAAGCTCCGTGTTCACGGACTGAGTGCAGAAGGTGTCGCAATACATATTAGAGACAACACGCTCAATACAAGGCAATGGCAGACGAAGATTGCACTTCCTACACAGTCTCCGATGATTATTGCAAAGACCGCTTTTCAGTTGTTTGAAAAAAGATATGGGTGGAATAACCCTATCCGTTCTGTGACAGTACAAGCCATAAATCTTATTCCACAAGACACGCCCCGTCAAATAGATATGTTTATGGACGCCGCAAAGCAGGACAAATTGGAGCGAATGGAAAAGTGTGTTGAAGAAATCAGACGGCGTTTCGGAAAGGACAGCATAAGGAATGGGGTTCTGTGTCAGAACTTGCGGCTACCACCGGAAAAAGCCGAAATCACTATGCCGACAGGTATGGTTGGTTAAGGAGGTCTAAATGTGATTGACGAAAAAGAGGTTACGGCTTATGTTACGATGCCCGACTGCTTTTTGCAGGGGTGCAGCGAAGATATTGTTATCTTTCGTGCGGACGGCGGAAACCATTTTACCGACTACGGTATATATGAGGGAATGTTTCTTTTCTTTGACCGGAAAAAACGCTTTAAGAAAGGAAGGCTTTCCTGTTACATCAATACTGCCGGAGATGACCGACCCAAGTACAGGGTGTCGGATAAGAACATCGACGGATACAAGCACTTGGGAAGATTAGTTTTGACTTTGAGAAATTACGAGGAATAAAAATGGAATCCGAAAGAAGAAAAGTTTATGTTGAAGTAAATGTAACACATAGACCTGATGGAACGGCTCGTCCGAACTTCATCAAGTTTGAGAATGATGAAAAATATGAGATAGACCGTGTAATTCAGAAATGCCGTGCGGCTTCCACCAAAGTCGGAGGAACCGGTATCCGCTACACGGTACAGATTTGCGGCAAGCCCACATTTCTGTTCGACGAAGAAAACGGAAAGTGGTTTGTAGAAGCAAAATCCTAATGGTAGGAGGTTTTGTAACTTGAAACATTTATCGAGATTTGACATCGAAGCGATTGCCGACAAGTATGTTCAGGCATATATGGCACTTCCCGATGTCCGTAACACACAAATATACAGAATTGACCCGGAGCTTCTCTTGGAGAAGGTTCTCGGATTGAATGTCGAATACCAGCACCTATCTTATGACGGTAGTATTCTCGGAATGACCTCATTTACGGAAATGGGTGTTCAGGTATTTGAAGATGATGATAACGAAGCCTTTTTCTTTTTGGATGGAAAAACCGTTCTCGTGGAAAAGGACTTGAACTTTGACAGCAAGCTGAAAGGCAGAAAGAATTTCACCTTAATGCACGAGGGCAGCCATCAGATATTTAAGATGTTGTTCCCGAATGATTACGGTGTGACACAGAAATCTGCCGGAGTACATTATTACAAGGCAAATTCCGAGAGAAATAAGCCTATATCCGATTGGGAGGAATGGCAGGCAAATACGCTTGGAGCTGCTATCCTTCTTCCCGAAAACCTTATAAAGCAGGGAATGTATCTGTTCAGTCTTGGAGAAAAGATTGAGTGTCTGAACAAAATATACTATCCGAGCGTATATAAGAGATTTGATGCACTTGCGGATTTTTTAGGGTGTTCCAAAAAAGCACTTGCTATACGAATGAAACAGCTCGGACTTTTGAAAAAGGAGTATCTTGATAATCCTTTTGATTTGGTTACGGTTTATCCGGAGGTGAGCGAGCTATGAAATCGTTGGAACAAAAGATAATCGTAAGGTGCAAAAACTGTGGCTGGCGTATTTTTGACAAGGTAACAATGACAACAGGCGTGATTGAACTGAAATGTCCGAACTGCCACAGAGTAGTAGAGGTTGACCTATCCCTACGCAAGGGAACAGTCAAGTACAGATTAACAAGAAGTAGTAACAGAGCGAACAATTAAATATCGGACAGATGTACCGAGCCACGAGTCCTTGAGCGAAAGCTCTTGAGTCATCAAATTGCCGGACGCTGAGAATTAAGGGATAGAAATATCCTAATGTTCTTGGTGTCCGGCTTTTTTGTCGCTCCCGAAAGGAGCAAGACCGTGACATATAAGTGGCTGGCGTATATCGCCAAGTATCCGTAATCTCCGAATTTTTGATTTCAACCAAATTCAAAAATTCAAATTTAAGGAGATTACGACAATGACAAAACTTACATTAGAACAACAGGAATTATTATTTGCGAACGACTGCAAGCTCATTAACCTGCGGTATGAATATCACGGCTACACCGGCACGGAGAAATGGGCGATTGTAACAGAACTGGCGGAAGAAGAATTGTGGGTTAAATACCCTGATGTTATCCGTCGGTACACTCCGTTCATTCTGCTTTCTATGGCTCAGGGCGAAGTGATAACGGAGTATCAGAACTACGAAGCAAGAGAGAGAATGAGAAGGCTTCTTTTCGGACACGCATTTGACATCAATGACGGAGAATTTGAAGTGCATCATCCGGAATTGGCAGTCGATACAGACCCAATCGAAGAAATAATGCTGAAAGACAATATTAAGCGACTTCGGGAGGTTTTGTGTTACTTAAGCGAAACACAGAAACGCAGAGTTTTTAAGTATTTCTTCTACAACAAAACACTTGAAAAAATCGCAGATGAAGAAGGAGTCGATTTTACTTCTGTAAGGGAATCGGTAAACAGTGCAATAAAAAAGTTGAGGAAATTTTTCTAAAACACCCCCCAAAAACGCTCTCCCATTTCAAACAAGTGAAGGGGTTAATTCTAATCCGGATATGAATTACCTCAGAATAATCGAAAGCGAGGATTTACATATGAAAGAAAAAGAATTTAAGAATGTCAGATGGGGCGATATTTATTACTGCGACTTGGGGGTTACAAACGGTAGTGTGCAATCGGGAATGAGACCGGTTCTTGTGGTTCAGACAAATCGCTTAAATGAAAGCAGTCCTACGGTCGTTGTAGCCGCTATAACGGCTGTTAAAAAGAAAACGGCAATGAATACTCATATTGAGCTAAACACGGATTGTGGCTTAAAAGAGCCGTCGATGGTAATGCTTGAGCAGCTACGCACCGTGGATAAAGCCACAGAGCTTGATAATTTTGTCGGAAGAATTACCGACGCAGATAAAATCAGCGAAATCAAGCGAGGATTGAAATTTGCAGTCGGTATTCCCGTTAAACCCAAGACAGAGCGTAAAGGCATTGTACTAAGTCTTTGCCCTCGTTGCAGAAGCGAGTTTCAGTCTATCCCTGAAAACATTGTAAAAAGACTTGACCCCTTTCAGGCAGATAAAGAGATGTGCGATAAATGTCAGGTAGGATACGGCTATGACTATATGATTTTCAAAAAGAACCATCATCACGCTAAGGGAGGTGTTGACAATGTTTGAAGATAAGATTGAAGCAATGAACAAACTACCCAACGCTGTTGATGATAGTTCCGGCTTTGAGAAAAGAGTTTATACGGTAGAAGAAATAATGGATATTCTCAGCATTGGAAAGAACACTGCTTATGCTCTCGTCAACTCAGGCGTTTTCCATTTTGTAAAGGTCGGCGGACATTACAGAATTTCCAAGAAGAGCTTTGACCGATGGCTTGATAATATGGACAGCGAAAGCTCCGGTTGTCAATTATGCGATTAAACCAATCGCATAATTAACAAAAACTCCGATTTTCAGTACCATATAGCCAAGTCACTTGCTATATGGTAGTCAGAGTGGCAAATAAGAAATCGGGGGTAAACGGTAATGCGAAAGAAAATTGAAAAGAGCGATACTCGACTTCCTAATACATTCAGGCAGACTGAACCTGATATACGAGCATACACGGTAGATGATATACAGCACATCTTGAAAGTGAGCAGAACTACCGTCTATGAGCTGCTTAAAAGCAAGAAATTCCATAGCGTTCGTGTCGGAGGTCAATATCGAATATCTAAAAAGAGCTTTGAAAATTGGCTCAATGGCGAGAAAGGAGGTTCTGAAGATGGCATTTGTTAATATGTTCAATGACCGAGTGGAGCAGTTTAATCTCAGAGAGGAAAATGAACGCTTGGCAGAATTGTTCAGCGATGAAAAGCTTCAGGAGGAAGCACAGTGGCAAGCCTATTCTGTCAAGGAAATATCTCGGTTGTTTTCCATTTCCGAAGAAGAAGCACTGAAACTGATGAATTGCGGCTTATTCAAAACATACCGAGTCGGCAACGAATACAGAGCTTCAAAGAAAAGCGTTGAAGAAAATAAGAAAATCGTCAAGGCAGTTCTTACATATCAGGACAAAAAGACAATGTCTGTACCCGACGTAATGAGAATACTCGGTCTTGGAAAGACGGCTACATACCGACTCATCAATCAGTGCCGATTTAAGACCTATTTGGTACTGGGCAAAATGAGAGTTGATGTGGATAGCTTTGAAGATTGGTATGCAGGACAATTCCATTATGAGAAAGTAAACGGCGAAAGACCCGGTAAGAAATACGGCAAAACGCTCTCTCCTCTTACTGTTGCAAAGGTACTCGGCATTCCGAGAAGCACCGCAAATGACCTTATGAACGATGGCATTGTTGAGTTTATATGGGTTGACGGTAAACGCCGAATAAAAAGAGAAAGCTTTGATAAGTGGTACGCTTCGCAAAGTAAATACACTAAAGTTAAGGAAATCGAGGAGGTGGAGGGATATGTCGATTGAGGATAGAGTTCGTGAATTAAACGGCGGTACATATACAAAAAAGAGCTATTCCGTAGAGGAAGTTCAGTCAATCTTGGGTATTACCCGACAGACCGTATATAAGCTCATCAAACAGGGGTGTTTTCAGGCAGTAATGCTCGAAACCGGATACCGCATAATAAAGACCAGCTTTGATAAATGGCTGGATAATGAATAAGGAGGAACGACTATGGCTTCTATTGTAAAGAGAAAGAATCGATATTCCGTCGTTTATACCTACAAAGACGATGACGGAAACCAACATCAAAAATGGGAAACCTTTGATACAAACGCAGACGCTAAAAAGAGAAAAACTCAAATTGAGTTTGAACAGCAAAGCGGTACATTCATCATTCCTAATGCTACGACAGTTGCGGATTTGCTTGAAGAATACTGCTCCGTGTACGGAGTAAATAACTGGGCAATGTCAACCTACCGTTCAAAGAAAGGGCTTATGTATAATTACATCATTCCGCTTATCGGCGATGTGAAACTTGATGAACTGACTCCGAGACTTATGGATAAATTCTATCAAAGCCTTCTGAAAGTTAAGACCAAAGTGGTACAGAATAAAAAGCCTAAAAATGAGTATCTGACCGTACATACCGTAAGAGAAATCCATAAGTTTTTAAGGAGTGCCTTTAATCAGGCGGTAAAATGGGAGTTGATGACAAGAAACCCGGTTCTCAATGCAACGCTCCCGAAAGAGGAACATCAGAAACGAGAAATATGGACAGCAGAAACTCTTATGCACGCTCTTGAAGTGTGCGATGATGATATTCTCGCATTAGCCATCAATTTATCCTTTGCCTGTTCACTCCGTATGGGTGAAATGCTCGGTCTTACTTGGGATTGCATTGATATTTCGGAGGAAAGCCTGAAAGAAAACAACGCTTCCATTTTTGTAGATAAAGAGCTTCAGCGAGTAAACAGAGATGTAATGGAGGTGCTTGATAATAAGGACATTATCCGTGTCTTTCCGAGAACTCTGTCAAATACAAATACCTCCCTTGTTTTGAAAACGCCAAAAACTAAAACAAGTGTGAGAAAAATCTTCTTGCCGTCAACCGTAGCTCAAATGCTGTTAGAGAGAAAAAAGCAGATTGACGAAATGAAAGAGCTTTTCGGTGATGAGTATTTGGATTATGACTTGGTATTCTGCCATTCGTCAGGCAGACCGATGGAAGGTCAGGTAATCAACCGTGCTTTGAAAAAGCTGATACAGGACAACGACTTACCCGATGTGGTATTTCACAGCTTCCGTCACGCAAGTATAACCTACAAGCTGAAATGGAACGGCGGCGATATGAAATCGGTTCAAGGCGACTCAGGACACGCCCGAATGGATATGGTTGCCGATGTTTACAGCCATATAATCGACGAGGACAGGCGATATAACGCACAGAAGTTTGAGGAACAGTTCTACAACGCTAAAGGTCTCAAAAATGCGGAAGAAGGTAAAACTGCTCCAATGCCCAAGTTTGAAACTTCGGTTGAACTCCTTGACCCAATGGCAGAGGTTCAAAAAGAGAGCGAAGTTGAAAAAGAAAAGCCTGCTGAGAACAGTACAGATGAAAACGCCGCCTTGCTCACAAAACTGTTATCAAATCCGGAAACAGCAGCATTATTAAAGGCTTTAGCGAAAACAATTTAGTCATACAAAAAAGGCAATCCGTCAGGGTTGCCTTTTGTAATTCCTGAAAAATCTTGAAATCAAGAAGAAAAACCATTATAATATTTGAACACAGATTATTGATTTGCATAAGAGAATGCGTAAACTTCAAATGCGTTTCCTGTGATTTATGGGCTACAGATTAACTCAATGATGTTTCCCATATTTCTTTGCATTTGCTAATACCCTGCTAAAAGGAAGGCAAAAAACCACGAAAAATTAGCAGGTTTTGGACGAGAATTTACTAACAGTGAAATCCCAGAAAAGCCAGTAAAATCAAGGATTTTCGGGGATTTGTAGGGAGTCAAAAATGCCCCTCGGGGGCTTCTCCTAAGCGAGGGGTCGGAGGTTCAAATCCTCTTGGCGACGGGCTTCAAAGCGTTCGAAAATGTTAGCTGGATTAGCTGACAACGAACGCTTTTGTTATTTTCAAATCACGTTCGTGACACAAAATTCCATTCAAAATGATCAATTTCCAGCTAACGCAATCCGATTTTTGTTAGCTGACAGCTAATCAAAATTACCGGTTTGCAAACATGGGTTTTAGGAAGTCCAGCTAACATTTGGGTTCCGCTTTGTTTACACCCCCCTTATTTGGGGATGTAAATCAGAGAAAAGGCGGGAAAAGAAACAATCTCTCCCAAACCTGCAAACATAAATTAGCTGAAACAGTACTCAATTCTATTAGCTACAGCTAATGGTCAAACAGCAATGTCTGTTTGGAACTTTACTATCTATAAAAGTTCCAGGCAGGCATTTTTTAGTGTCCTGAATCCTGGAGGAAAGGAGTCAAGATGACTGAACTAAACAGACAATCAGAAGAAAACGAAGAAAGAATCATAGAAATTGAGATTGAGCGTCTTCGACCATTCAAAGAGCATCCGTTTCAAGTGAAAGATGATAAGGAAATGTTTCTTCTGCAGGAAAGCATTGAGAAGTATGGCATTTTAAATCCGCTAAGGCTTGCGATTTTGGCAACCGCAGAGGGAAGAAAGTTTTTATGAAAGGCTTCCCTACATGGAGAAGGCTCACATAAACAGCAAAAAGCGCCTGCCTGCAAAACGCAGACAGGCGCAGAGGAATTATAAAATCTATTTACATGATTTTTATGTTCATACTCATGCCCAGAATACCCCCATGGAGGATATGAGCTTTTTTTGACCGTAAAATATTAGGCAGATTGTTGAAGGCAAAAATGAACACGGCAATATTACCTCCTATTGGCTACCGTGTCCCTGTAGGTCGTCATTGGTTTGTGCAAGCGCAAAGAAACGGCGGCTCTGAAATTCAAAGCCGCCGTTTCTTATAGGCGTGTTGATAGGACTGCTGGACGACGACTTTTTTCTTTGCCGCCGTCCGGCAGCTACCTTTCTTATTGCTTTTAACGGGTTATTCCATCTCTCTATAGCGGGCAGCAATTTCCTCCGTAATCGGAATTAGTCTGCAATCTTCAATCGAGTACACCTGATCGCATAGCTGTTCAATGTCTTTGAAATGGTGTGAAGTCAGAAAAATGGTCTTGCCTTCCGCTTTCAGCATACGGATGATGGCCTTTACATCCTCATAGGTTTTGTAGTCCAATGCGTTAAAAGGCTCATCCAAAATCAGAATATCCTGCCCCTCCATAATTGCCTGTGCAATCCCCAGTTTCTGCTTCATACCAAGAGAATAATTGTCTACTTTCGTTTTATTATCAGGGTCAAGCCCCACTTTGCCCATGGCCTGTCGGATTTCTTTTTCTCCAATTTTCCCTTGAATGTCCGCAAGAAATTTCAGATTTTGAAAACCACTGTAAATGCCAATAAACCCGGGGGAATTGATAAATACTCCCAAACTTTCGGGGAAGTCGCGGCCATTTTTACCAAGCTGTTTTCCGCGCACATAAACACTGCCCCGATCAGGCTTCTCGAAACCGCATAAAATCTTGAACAGCACCGACTTTCCGCTGCCGTTAGCGCCAACCAAACCAACAGCTGTTCCCTGTTCTATGGACAGTGAAACGTCTTGAAGAATTGCCTTGCCACCAAAACTTTTTGATACATTTTTCACTTCAATATATGAACTCATATTCTGTCCTCCTAATTCAATATTTTCTTGTAGCCACACATAAGGATTCCTGCAATCATCAGCGTTAAAATAGCGGCCTCTATCCCAAAGGCGGACACAGCGGAAATTCCAATTCCCGGTTCCACAACAGAAATTCTTGTCAGGCTGGAAAGGCCAAAAGGCGAATAAGCTACCCAATTCCCCGGAAGGACACAGAGCAGATTTCCCGCCACTAACACAAGGAAACCGATTGTAACCTGTCTTGTGGCAATGTAGATGCCGAGCATAATCAGATATTGCGCCAATATATCAAGGCACTTCATCAAAACCGCATAGAGCAGGAATCTGAAAGAAACGATTGTTAATCCAGTGCTGAATAGGGATGCCCCTATAAGGCCAGCCATAAGCCAAAAGATTGCATATACCATGAGAAACTTTATGCTGACCAATAAAATGCTCTTCATCAAATGCCTGCGGCCCTTCGAGCGCACAGAAACAAATATAGATTGCCCGTTCACTGTTTGCTCCACAAAAGCGGCAAGCAGGTAAAGGGGCACACCGCCGGTAATCAGCAGTTCAAGAAAAGGTAAAACTTGAAAATATCCGGTTCCATGTCCTGCAAACAGGGCATAAATCCATTCCAATCCTGATAGGGCGGTGCCATTGCCTAAGCCTTTGTAAATCGAAACTCCCAACACAACACCTAAAAGAATCAGCAGATTACGAGGGATCATGAGCGCATGGAAATAGTAGCCAGCTATACCACGGTGGGACAACGGTATATGCGGCAACTGTCCCCGCCACGCAAACCGAATAGATATAGCAATTATCAAAACAATGAGCAGCAAAGTAAAGGCAGTTATCTCTAAACGATGGGGCACGCCCAAATTGTGGTGTAAAATCAGCAAATGATTAAAACTCGTCAGCGGAATATTTTGAATTGCCGGAAGCTTGATCCACACAGCCGAGAGGACATAAAGAACGATTACAATTCGAATCGTCCACTTTCTCCCAGTGAAATGTCCAATCCACATACAGATTCCAAATATCAGCCAACTTCCAATAAGCTGATAGAGGGTAAAACAGACAAACGCCTGCAAGGGACTGGCAAAAAGCTGTTCCAGAGTGGAAAATAACTCGGCTTCCGTTGCACCCGCAGCAAGGTTCCATTCGTTGCCTAAAGGTAATCCTATACCAGACAGAAGAATTGCCCCAGTTTGAACAGCCGTCAGAATGACTGCAATCAAACCGACCCCAATCCATTTTTTCAGAAAATAAGAATGGTAACTTTGAAACCGTAAGATTACTGGCTCTCCGTCGTCATCAATAAAGGAAAAGCAGCTTAACAGTACAATCGGCAGCACAAAATAGGTCAGATAGTAATGGTCTGATACCGCCGACAAGATGTGCCGCTCGTATGCAATACCTCCGTTTAACCTCCCGCTGATGGAAAAAAGTATACATCCGGCAAATAGGGCAAGCGACTTTCCATATCCCCACAAACGGAGATTTTTTCTGATAAGCGCAATCATAACGGACTCCTAAATGGTTACGATAGCATTTTTCTTAGAAAGGAGAAACGCTGTCAGGCCAATCACAATGCTTAAAACGATTGGGCCAAAGAGGAAAGAGGAGATCGATACGACCTTTGGATCGACTGTTGTGGGATCAAAAGCTACGACCAGCCGCAGTCTCTCCAAGCGGAGAATCGCCAGAACGAAGTTTTCTAAAATGGAATACATAAACGGCCCGGTAAGGATCACAAAAATGTTCTTGCAGTATAAAGCGAGGACAAAACCGAAGGTCATTACAAAAAGGCTGACGATGCCTCTCCAAAGGGACAGGGCAACTGCATATAACAGCGGGGTCTTTATAAACGCGTTTTCAAATACATGGCGAAACGGATTTTCAACGAAAGGAACCACGGGCGTTTTTACATAGAGGCAAACACCGCCGATAGTATATAAGGGATTACAATAATACAAAGGGTTCCCAGTGCATACGCAATCCATTTGGCAGTCAGGTACTTCTTAATTTTCACTCGCGGCATGACATAGAGCAGGAAGTTGTTTTTGCGCTCGTAATACAAATTCCAGCATAGCGGCACCACAACAAACAGCGGATAAAGCAGAGAAAACAGCTCTGTTCCAACTTCCCATGCCTCTAAATCGTAGTGTAGTGTATAGTTTTGATAAATTGTGCAGGACAACACACTCATGGCGATTGCCAGAAGAACTGTTGTCAATAGCACCGGCAGAAAAACTTTTTTCCACTCATTTCTCACAAGGCCTATCATATTCATTCATCCCTTTCTTTGTTTTTTCCAGTATATCGAACTCTTTCAGGCGCTTCAATAGCCGGAAACAAGAGAGGGTTTTAAGGGAACAAGATAAATTTCGTTCCCTTAAAACCCTCGTTCATACCCTTTTTTATGGCATGAGTACGCCAAAGACAACATAATTTTCATTCAAAATGGATTCGTTACGGGTCAGGATTTTTCCATGATACCGTTCCGTCATGCGTAGGATGTTATACAGGCCAAAGCCGTGGCCGTCCCGATTTGCCTTTGTAGTTACACCTTTTCCAAACAAGGCCATAAATTCAGTATTTGACAGCGGCGGAGCCGGATTGGAAACTGTCAACTCCAGAAAGTCCCCCTGTTTCTTACTGGATAAAAAAACCGTACTTCCTTTCGGTGAAGCCTCGATTGCATTGTCCAATAAAATTCCAATGGCCTCGATCCATTCTGTTTCCGGGGTGACGGTTTTCTTGAAAAGACCGTGTAAGGATAATTCTATGTGAAGATTTGCCACTTCTGCCTGCTTTATTTTTCCAAACAGCATCCCGGCAATCATTTTGCTGTCGCATGAGAGCAGTTCCCGATCATTAAGACTGATTCCAATACTTCCTGTAAGATCTGCTACTTCTTTCCGGGCTTCTTCTAAAGTATCAGCAGAGGCAACGGCAGCTTCAATCGCCATCATCCGGTTATTAAATTCATGCTGCCTTGCCCTAACCTGTGAGATCAATTCTTCTACAATAGGCACATACTGCTCAATCATGTGGATTCGCTTTTGCTCCTGCGTCCGACGCTGATGTAGGAACAGCAATATACTGTCCAGCAGCAACACCGCAAGGATCAGAATTATAATCACCCACAGATGGGAAAGAATTCTATCCACATCAAAAGAGAGGATAGAAAGCACTGCCATGAGAAGGACAGAGATATTGGCAGATACGATCAGAACTGTGAAATCGCTTCTTTGGACGAGCTGATGGATCAAGCCGAAAAGTGGCGTGAACTCCAGTACGACTATAAGGCACAACGCCGCTATACGGCTGCCCAACAGGAGTAAAATATCCGTAGCTCCGCAGACAGCAAAAAGAACCGCGCACAGGCATTTGACGAACAGGAAAATGGAGAAGGCCGCCATTGTGCCGCAGAAAACCGTTCCGCTGGATTTGGAGCCGAAGAAAATACTGCTCAACAACAATACTGCAAAAATCAAAAACAGCAATCCAACAATATTGTCTGCTGGTAGTATTTCAAAGCCTTCACTGCGGAAAGATGCCGTCATATTTGCTCCGACAGAAAAATCCACTCTCGGTACAACACAAAGAACAAGAAGAATGGGAAAAATGAGAAAATCTTTTGCCTTTATTTCTGATTTTTGCCGGAAAACGGCTTCACAGCAGAGAGCCAGTATTCCCACATCCAATCCTAACTGTATCAGATTCATTAGAAAGTTCATGTTTACCCCCATAATTCGGCCTGATATTTATTTCCGATGGGGATTGTATCTGTAAATCCTTTCAGAAAAATCTTCCGCTCGGATTTGTCAATTTTCTCAATATGGGATTTGTTCACGACATAACTCTTATGGCACTGAACAAATGCTGGATCATCAAGCAACGCCAATAAACCAGACAAAGTGTACCCGGAAATCGTATCTTCTTTGATGCCGGACAGACGGCTACTGGTATGGATCACAAGTTTTTTTCCAAAGGCTTCGATATAGGCAATATCCTGTGTAACATATTCTAAGATAAATTGCTTTTGCTCAATCTGAATGGTTTTTGCTTGTTGGCTCATCTGTTTAGACAATCCCAACGCGTCACGAAATGCCGTTACAAATTCTTCTTCGCCAAATGGCTTTACAAGAAAACTGTAACACTTCACATCTCGATAAGCTGAAAGTTCTTCTCCTGCCAATGCCGTTTCAAAAATAATCGGCGTATATTTATATTCCGGCAATTCGCGGAGCTGCTTTGCTAAGCTGGTTCCTTTATAGTCCTCTAACTGAATATCAAGGATAAAAAGGGAAACATCGTTCGCTTTTGCATATTGCAAAGCTTCTCCGGCCTCGGAAACAGAATGTACCTCAAGATCGGCAGATATATTGTCAATATAACGCACAATTTTCTTTACTGCACTTGTATTATCTTCTACTAATAGCACCTTACTCATGTTACAATTTCTCGCCGCCTTTCTTTTGTTTTTGCCGTTTATCTACTGGCTTATCTGCTGCCTTTGGTATAAGCCACATATATCCGATTTTTGAAATGCCAGGTATGCGGGCATCCTCACAAAGCCGCTGTACCCGCCTTTCAGAAATGCCCCACTTTTTCGCTGCTTCGGGACAGGACATATACTCCATCTTCATCCGCCCTTTCTCTAAACTCTATCAGTATAATTATGTACGGAAATCCGTATAATATCAAGGCTAAAATATGAATTATTTTAGCTAATAACGGGAACTATAAAGACATATCCAGAAAGAAAGATGAACTGTAAAATGTAGTTTGGTGAATGAATATGGCAAAGAGACCAGTACAGAAAATTGACTTTCGCCCTTATGGGGCAGCAATAAAAGCAGCACGGACGGGGCAAAAAGAGTCCCGCAACAAAGTGGGGGACGAGATATATCTTTCTCCCCGCTATCTCGCCAATATTGAGAACAAGAGGCGACATCCGAGCCTCCAAATCTTTTTTGAGCTCATGTCCCGCTATCACATCTCCGTGGATCAACTTCTCTTTGGGGATACGGCAGATGGGAAATCCACGGCGCGCCGGCAGCTTGACGTCCTGGCAGATGAATTGACCGATCGGGAGATCGGGATCATCATTGCCACCGTACAGGCCGTGTTGGGCGCCAGAGAAAAGGGGGAGTGACCATGCTCCCGGCACAACTGAATAGGAACTAACAGACGCTATGAACGGATAAAGTTTGTAGCGTTTTTTTCTTTGCGTTTTGGTAGCAAAAGTGAAGGTTTTGGTATTACTTAGGTACGAGAAAAGAAACGATAGCAAGCACAGCAAGTGAGTACCCACTTGCGAAATTTCTGCTTGTTGGGATAATCCCAAACCCTTATAAAGAACGGAGGCGGCGCATGGCAAATCGAAAGCGAAATATTCAGATGAAGTTTTATGTCACGGAGGAAGAAAAACGCCTCATTGACAAGAAGATGGCCCAGCTCCCCACCCGGCGCTATGGCGCCTACCTGCGGAAGATGGCGATTGACGGATATATCATCTACACCGACACCACGGAGATCAAAGCGTTTACCTCGGAACTTTCCGCCATCGGCCGGAATATCAACCAGATTGCCAAGCGGATCAATGCCGGAGGCCCTGCGTATCAGGCCGACATGGAGGAGATACGGGAAAGGCTGGATGAGATATGGCAGTTACAAAGACGCATCCTATCAAGTCAACGCTGAAAGCGGCCATTGACTATATCTGCAACCCAGAAAAGACGGATGGAAAGCTGCTTGTATCCGCCCATGGCTGCGCCGCCGAAACCGCGGATATCGAATTTTCCTGGACCCGCCGCCACGCCATCGACAAGGGAACGAACCTGGGCCGCCACCTGATCCAAGCCTTTCAACCTGGGGAGGTCACGCCGGAGCAGGCCCATGAGATCGGCATGGAGCTTGCAAAAGAAATCCTGGGCGGCAAGTATGAGTTTGTGCTTACCACCCATATAGACAAAGAACATGTTCATAACCACCTGATTTTTAATGCGGTTGAGGTGCAAATCGGTATTTACTTCTACTTAGACATACAAACTGTTGACAGTAAAACTCCTATATAGTATTATTTGATAATATACTATATAGGAGTTTTTGTGCGAAAATGAATGGCGGATTTCTTGTTACCAAAATAAAACAACTTGGAGATCGAATCTTTGAGAAGATTCTCAGCGAAAAGAATATTGATGCGTTTAACGGAGCCCAAGGGCGTATTCTTTATGTACTGTGGCAGGAAGATGGAATCTCAATCAGGTCACTCTCGATTAAATGTGGATTAGCGATAACTTCTCTTACTACGATGCTGGAAAGAATGGAAAAACAAGGGCTGATAAGCCGTGTTCAGTCTGAAACGGACAAAAGGAAAACACTCCTGTTTCTGACTGAGAAAGCACATGCCTTAAAGGGCGAGTACGATTCTGTATCTGATGAGATGGGCAGTATTTACTACAAAGGTTTTTCAGAGGAAGAAATTACCCGGTTTGAGGAATGCCTCGACCGCATCAGAAAGAATCTTGAGGAGTGGCAGAAGTCATGAGTATTTGTATCAAAGATCAGATTCAGAACATGAATATCGTCATTGGCTGCACAGTGGGGTGTGCATATTGCTATGCCCGCAACAACGTGAAACGCTGGCATATGATTGATGACTTCGCTGACCCTGAATTCTTTCCGGGTAAGCTCAAGATGATGGAAAAGAAACGTCCGCAGAACTTTCTTCTTACCGGCATGAGCGATCTCTCCGGATGGAAGCCGGAATGGAGAGACGAGGTATTTGCAAAGATCCGTGAAAATCCACAGCATCAGTTCCTGTTCCTTACCAAGCGACCTGATTTGCTGGATTTTGATACCGATCTGGAAAACGCATGGTTTGGCGTTACGGTGACGAGGAAAGCAGAACTGTGGCGTATCGACGCCCTTCGGAAAAACGTCAGAGCAAAACATTACCATGTTACCTTTGAGCCGTTATTCGATGATCCCGGCACAGTTGACCTTTCCGGAATCAATTGGATCGTTGTCGGCACCATGACCGGAGCTCAGAGCAGGAAGATTCATACGGAGCCGGAATGGGCATGGTCTCTGACGGACCAGGCACATAAGCTCGGCATTCCGGTGTTTATGAAGGAAGACCTTGTCCCTATCATAGGGGATGAAAATATGATTCAGGAAATGCCGGAAGAATTTAATAAAGTGTTAGAGGTACAGAAATCATGGAAGAAGTAATGAATGGAATCCTCATTCGTGAGGTGGAAACAAAGAACATCATGACTAAGTCTAGTCTGCCGGTAGGCGGTTACTCGGTCAATCCCTATGTGGGCTGTACACATGCCTGCAAGTATTGCTATGCTTCTTTTATGAAGCGCTTTACCGGGCACAAGGAGGAATGGGGCACTTTCCTTGATGTGAAGCATTGGCCAGAAATTAAAAATCCGAAGAAATATGCCGGACAGCGGGTGGTCATCGGTTCTGTGACAGATGGCTACAATCCACAGGAGGAGCAATTCGGGAATACCAGAAAACTTCTGGAGCAGCTGATCGGCAGTGACGCAGATATTCTGATCTGCACAAAGTCGGATCTTGTGGTACGGGATATTGATCTGTTGAAGAAGCTTGGACGTGTAACCGTTTCATGGTCGATCAACACACTAGATGAAAATTTCAAGAACGATATGGATTCTGCTTCGAGCATTGAGCACCGTATCGCTGCTATGAAGCAGGTATATGAGGCAGGTATCCGTACAGTCTGTTTCGTATCCCCGGTATTCCCCGGTATCACGGATTTTGAAGCAATCTTTGAGCGGGTAAAGGATCAGTGCGATCTGTTCTGGCTCGAAAATCTCAATCTTCGAGGCGGTTTCAAAAAGACAATTATGGATTATATTGCCGGAAAATATCCTGATCTTGTACCCCTTTACGACGAGATCTATAACAAGCATAACCGCAGCTACTTTGAAGCACTTGAAGTAAAAGCTGAGGAAATGGCTAAGAAGTATGATTGCCCATTTGTGGATAATGAAATGCCTTATGGCAGAGTCCCGCAGGGACATCCGGTGATCGTAGATTATTTCTATCATGAGGAAATCCGAGGGACAGAGAATACAGGAAAAAGAAATCGTTAATCTAAATGAAAATTAAACTGATGATGGTGGAGAGATTTATTTATCGCCATTTGAAATCGAGAAATTCTTGTTTGAAAAATAGAGAAATTGTAAAATTGAAGAAAAAAGAAATGCACAGTTCTTAGCTTATCGAGAACTGTGCATTTTTGTAAATAAATACTTTTAATTAGCCGATTACGGCGTCCTCTGCTGTAAAATGTTCCAGAGAATTTTCTTTTACCTGAATGCAGATATAAGTAATTCCGGAAATATCGGATGCAAAAAACTGACGCTTTGCAGCAGGTGCGATTTTTAGCCAGTCTCCAGTTGAAAGGCTGATTTCTTCTCCATCAATTATGGCTTTGCCGTTACCTGAAAGAATTCCATAGATTTCCTCATTTTCTTTATGAGAATGAACAAATGGGACATTTGCTCCTGCAGGTAGTTCGTTTAAACTGATTTCTGCACCTGTTAAAGACAACTTTTCGTGCAGCTCAATTCGGTTTTCCTTTCCAATAGTTGTTTTTGTGTAATTTGTCATAATGATACCTCCATAGTTGATTTGTAGTTTCGGGTTGCTTGGTATTAGTATAGTGTGAGACACATACAAAAACAAGTACGCACCTTTTTGTAACTGTGCACTCAAAAATGAATGTGTTACAATAGACTCGGAGGTGAGAATTATGCGAGCAAAAGAAGAATTACCGGAATGCCCAGTTGCAACAGCGGTATCTCTCATCGGAGGAAAATGGAAACTGCTGATTTTGCGTAACTTGAAAGAGCGCCCATGGAGATTCAATGAGCTACAACGAAGTATAGATGGTATTTCACAAAAGGTTTTGACGGATAGTTTAAGGCAAATGATGAGTGATGGACTGGCATATCGCCACGATTACCATGAACAGCCACCGAGAGTTGAATACGGATTAACGGAACTCGGAACAAAAATGCTTCCAATTGTTAATTCACTTGCTGACTTTGGTAACTACTATAAATCACTTATTGAACAGAATTAAGTACGTTAGTATTTGAAAAGCTCGAACAATCGTTAAGGAAAGAATCGAAGGTGGTGCAAACGAAAAAGCAGTATGGAGACTTTTCATTAACTGCCCTTTCGTTTGCATCAATTTCGATTTTTTCTGGTTGAACAAAGCGCGTCAACTCTATATGGGCTTTTAATTCTGACACTCTATTTATAATAGGATAGCGTGTACACATAGAAACACATAAAATTTATAATTCAGTCCTGTATTATGACACCAGAAATAAGCCTCCCTAAGGAAGCTAAAAAAATATACAGTTATGATACGTTAACAGAGCATATGTGGTTTTGGTTTTATAAAATATTGTTCTGTAGGCAGAGGAATAATCTTACCACCACAGGAAGAGCACTTGCATATATCTTTATTATAAAGAAGACGGATAATGGCAGGTGCATCCATATCTTTCAGCTTGGAAATATATTTTTTGCAGCCAAGGATGTTTCTGCATAGGGTAATCTTTTTCTTCTTATTTCTGGATGAAAGAAGACCGTAGTGCCTGATACGTACAAAACGTTTTGGAGGAACATGCATTAAAAATCGACGGATAAACTCCTCACCAGATATGGTAATCTCCTTCCACTTACCCTGTTTTTTATAATCCTTAGCAGAAAAGGTAACTGTAGCTTCTGTCATACTTTTGATACGGTAGTTGCTGATAGCAATCCGGTGGGTGTATTTTCCAAGGTATCTGATGACAGATTCGGCACCATCAAATGGTTTCTTGCAATAAGGAATCCATTCCTTTGCATAGCAGGTATTTAACAATTCCTTGAAAGTATAGTAGTTTTTGTAAGGTGCAGCCGATCCATGAAATTCAAGCCTGTCATTTTCCCAGAGCTGCTTAAGTTCAGCCATGTATTTTCCACGAAACGTTTTTGAGATTACCTTAATCGGAAGGAAAAAATCTTTCCCATTGTCTTTCCAATGATTTTTCACATCCAGCCCTCCACCAAGAACAATCGCATGGATATGAGGATGAAAATTCATGGTACTTCCCCATGTATGGAGGATACAGATATAGCCGATATCAGTGCCAAGATATTTACAATCAGCAGCAAGTTCACTGAGAGTATCTGAAGCCGCATGATAAAGAGCAGTGTATAAGACTTTCTGGTTGCTGTAGATAATGGGATTAAGTTCTTCCGGAACTGTAAAAACCACATGGAAATAAGGAGCATCTAAGGTATCCTCACGCCGTGCATCTACCCACTTTTCTTTTGGAAACTCCTGACACATAGGACAGCATCTGTCACGGCAGGAGTTATAGTGGACTGATATGCAGCCGCAGTCCTCGCATACGCTTACATTCACACCAAAGGCGCCGGTTTTGCAATTCATGATGTGATAAGCGGCCTTTCGCTGAGCGGGAGAAATACTATGTGTGGATTCAAAAGATGGATAAAAACGATGAAAAACATCCTGAATCGTACAATCCTTACTCATGATTCACCACCTTCCGGGTTGTCGAACGGGCTGCGGATCCCAAGAAGTGTCTTGTTGCTCACATGAAGGTAAACATCTGTAGAGCGAGGATCAACATGTCCCAGAAGTGACTGGATATATTTTATATCTGTGCCACTTTCGAATAAGTGGCTGGCAAAACTATGACGACATGCATGAGAGGAAACATGACGGGTAATGCCGGCGAGTTTAGCACTTTTCTTAAAGAACTGGTTAACACCGGTTATATCAAGATATCCACCGGTCCAGGAACTTGGAAAAAGGATATCTTTAGGGCGACCACATTTGTACCAATACTCAGTGAGAAGGTCTAAATTCTTTTGAGACAGAATCGTATACCTGTCAATTCTGCCTTTGGTTTCACGAACATGAATTGTCATGTTGGTACGGGAAATGTCATCATAATGGAGATGGACGACCTCCGATACACGTAATCCGGAAGAATACATAGTTGCAATAATCGCTTTATGTTTCAGATTCGGAGTGGCGTCAATGATTGCATTTATTTCATCGCGGGACAGAACGGCAGGAAGATTTCGCTCTCTTTTCATAGCCGGAACAGTGTCATCATCCCAGAGAATCTTCAGCACCTTTTTATATAAGAACTTGATTGCAGACCGATAGTGATTGTGAGTTTCGGGAGACCTGCCTTCCAGACGTTTGGCAGTAAGAAAACTTTCCGCATCTTCAAGTGTAAGATCAGAAACATTTTTTTCGATCCAACGAAGGAAGTAACTGACATCAGAGCAATACAGTTGAATAGTTCTTTCACGCAGGTTACGTTTTTCCGCTTCATTGCGGATGGATTCAAAAATATCTTTATACATAATAAAACCTCCAGAATAAGTAGTGTTAATAATTACATCTACCTATTCGGAGGTGCATTAGCGTCATAATTCCGATTGCGGAAGAGACTAGAAAATGTTATTCTTATCATAGGCAGTGGAGCTTTCTTAGTTCAGTTGTTTCGTGTGGTAACTTAACAATAACGGATTATGGAAAGTAATTCCACTGCTTTTTTGAATGAAAAAACTGCGCCACAGCCTTGACAGGCCATCGCGCAGCGATTTTGTTCAATCGGAAGTTGTAGGAGGAAATTTTTAATGAATATAACAGTTTATCTTGGGGCAAACGAAGGAAATGACCCATGCTTACGAAAAGCAGTTGAGGAATTGGGGGCATGGATTGGAAACAGTGGAAATGCACTTGTTTACGGTGGTTCTAAAGGTGGTTTAATGGGAGCATTGGCAGACAGTGTATTGAAGGCAGGCGGTGATGTTACGGGTGTTGAGCCGAATTTTTTTATTGAAAATGAGTTTCAACATGATGGACTGACAAAACTGATTGTGACTAAGGATATGTCTGAGAGAAAAAACAAAATGATTGAGTTAGGAGAAGCCTTTATTGCCTTCCCGGGCGGCACGGGAACATTGGAGGAAATTGCAGAGGTAATGTCGAAGGTGTCTTTGAAACATCTGGAGGCACCCTGCATTCTCTACAACCTGAACGGTTACTACGATGATTTGAAAGCACTTCTAAATCATATGATTGAAAAAGGATTATCTTCTAACGAGCGACAGGAGGGAATCTTTTTTGTTGAAAATCTGGATGATATAAAGCGAATCTTGAGACGGGCATAACTTATGTTTGCACAGTAAAATGGAGTTGCATTAGCGAAAGACAGAGCACGATCAATTCCAGCTGTGCGCCCAGCTAAGGGTGTGTAGTCAAGCCGGTGGGATTCCGGTTTATCCAAGGTTTAGCCAACCAGATAATAGCGAGTCTTGGGATGATGCTGGTAACGGCATCTGACAAGCGTAGACAGCAAGAAAGCAGGGTTGAATAGTGATTGAGCTTCGAAACGTTAACTTCAGTCGGTCGACGTCTTAACTGGTGCGGAAGACAATATCATATAATGCGATATGGCGAGTGTTATGTGGCACTGCGGAGTCAGAGAACCAATCATGTTTTACATTATGAATACACATCAACTGGGGAGAACCTGCCATTTCTCGAAGAAGAGTATGAAATTGCAACTGAAAACGGAGTATTTCAAATGAATGGTAGGTGGTCGGACAATCCCATAGTACTGTAGAAATCGGGCAATGCCGATGGAGGGAAGGGGATTGCATAGTAAAGGTCTTACTGAGGACACATTATCCGTACTCAGGGACGGAGGAAATAATGGAAACGAAATTAGTAAGAATAGCTGAGATATCGGCAACATCAAAACATCCTATATTTACATCAGTGTACCACTTGATAAATGAAGATATGCTAAAGCAATGCCATAAGGAATTAGATGGGAACAAAGCAGTCGGAATTGACAAGGTAACTAAGGATGAGTATGGGAAGAATCTTGATAGAAATATCAAGGAACTGGTACAGAGGTTGAAAAACAAATCCTTTAAGCCACTTCCGTCACTGAGGGTATATATAGCTAAAGGAAATGGAAAGAAACGACCATTAGGGATTGCTTCCTATGAAGATAAGATTGTACAAATGGCAGTGAAGAAAATATTGGGAGTTATTTATGAACCGAGATTCCTAAACTGCATGTATGGATTCAGACCGAATAGGGGGTGTCACGAAGCAATAAAAGAAGTATACCAACGGATAGGCTATGGAAAAATCAGCTATATCGTAGATGCCGATATCAAAGGTTTCTTTGACCATATCGACCATGATTGGATGATGAAGTTCCTTGAATGGAATATACAGGATAAGAACTTATTGTGGCTAATACGTAAATACCTTAAAGCAGGAATAATGGAGCAAGGAAAATTCGAGCCAACAGAGGAAGGTTCGGCACAAGGCTCAGTAATGAGTCCGATGCTTGCAAATATATACATGCATCATGTGCTGACGCTGTGGTTTAAGCTGGTGGTGCAAAGGGAAATGCAGGGAGAGTGTTTTCTCGTCAACTTTGCGGATGATTTTGTTGCAGGATTTCAATATAAGTCAGAAGCTGAAAGATACTATAAAGAGTTAAAGGAACGAATGGAAAAGTTTGGACTGGAGCTGGAAAGTAGTAAAAGCAGACTAATTGAATTTGGGAGATTTGCAGAGCAGAATCGTAGAGCAAGAGGAGAATGTAAGCCTGAAACAATTGATTTTCTGGGGTTTACCTTCTACTGTAGCAAAACTCGAAAGGGAGGTTTCGTGCCAAAGGTACAGACTTCAAGAAAGAAGTTTGAGCAAAAGGTTAGAGCATACAAGAACTGGATTTACGATAATCGAAATCGACCAATGCGAGAAATAATTAAAGAGTTGAACGTAAAACTAATTGGACACTATCGGTATTATGGTGTTACATGGAATTTTCGGAAGATAACAACATTCCTGCATAGAGTACAACAGTTTCTATTCAAAGCCATGAATCGGAGAGGTTGTAGACGGGCATACACATGGAATGGATTTGTGGAAATGCTCAAGTATTACCCGTTAGCAAAACCTAAAACGTACTATTGTTTATATTGAAGCGAATGTTACTATGAGGAGCCGTATGCGGGAAAGCCGCACGTACGGATCTGTGAGGGGCTAAGATTGAGAGGTCTTAGTCTACTCGACTGTCTTGCTGTGTTCAAATCACAAAAAGGTCATCGTTTCACGATTATGGTAAAACGATGATCTTTTTTATTTCTTCCAGTAACAGATTAGCAACAGGAGTGAATTTCCTTTTTGTTGTTTACCTATAATAATGATTGGAGTAATCGATTATAGACACTGCAATCAAAAAAATCTGAAAATATATTTATCAACATTACATAAAAGTGTGTAGATGCACATAAAATGGGAATACATATTGAAATTCAGGTCGTTCTGTGATAGAATCTCATTACTAAAAAATGTGTAGATGCACGGAAATGGGGAGCGTAACGATGGAGATTAAAAGAGACACTTACCTACAGCAGCTGATCGAGCGAAAAGATAATGGAATGATAAAGGTGATTACCGGCATTCGTAGATGTGGCAAATCCTTTTTGCTGTTTACCATCTTTAAGAGATACTTACTGGAGAACGGCGTTGATGTTGATCATATTATTGAAATTGCATTGGATGGTATTGAGAACGAGGAATTAAGAGATCCCAAGGTATGCTTCAAGTACATCAAGGATGCCATGAAAGACGACGGGAAGTATTATCTCCTTTTGGATGAAGTGCAGTTCATGCCACGATTTGAGGAAGTGCTGAACAGCCTGCTCCGCATGAGCAATATTGATGTGTATGTCGCCGGAAGTAATTCCAAGTTCCTGTCCAGCGACATTGTGACCGAATTCCGTGGCAGAGGTGATGAGATTAGAATCTACCCTCTCTCCTTTGCAGAGTTTTATTCTGTCTATGACGGCGATTATGATGATGCTGGGATGACTACATGATCTACGGAGGATTGCCGCAGATCGTAAGTTTCCAGAGCGAACGACAGAAAGCGGACTATCTGAAGAACATCTTTGCAAATGTCTATCTGAAGGATGTTATTGAAAGAAATAAGATTCAGAACGTGGATGAGATTGGGATTCTGGTTGATGTGCTTGCATCTGCAATCGGCGCACCGACCAACCCTTCAAAGATTGCCAATACCTTTGCCAGTGAGCGCCAGATGACTTATGCTAATAAAATCATCTCCAAGCATATCGACCATTTGACAGATGCCTTTTTGATTTCCAAGGCAAGCCGATACGATATTAAGGGCAGAAAGTATATCGGTGCAAATCTGAAATACTACTTTACTGATCTGGGACTGAGAAATGCACGTCTGAATTTCAGACAGCAGGAGCCTACTCATATCATGGAGAACATTGTTTATAACGAGCTGCTGATCCGTGGCTACAATGTTGATGTGGGTGTCGTGGATATCTTCGATAAGGATAAAGAGGGCAAACGTGTTCGCAAGCAGTTGGAGGTTGACTTTGTGGTGAATCAAGGAAACCAGAGATACTATATCCAGGTTGCATATGACATGACTTCGGAAGAAAAACAGACGCAGGAGTTCAATTCTCTGCGTAATATCCCGGACTCTTTCAAGAAGATCGTCATTGTAAATGGCAGCAAAAAGCCTTGGAGAAATGATGAAGGTTTTGTCATCATGGGAATGAAGTATTTCTTGCTGAATGCGAATAGTCTGGAATTTTAAGTCGATTTGAGTTGTTGCTGTGGTGTTGTTCTATTTCAAAAAAGAGTGAAATGATATAAATAAGGCCACGGCTGATTTCATGTTGGAACAGCCGTGGCTCAGTTTATTTATCCGTACAAATGAGACTGTTCCGCAGATTATGTAGAACAGACAGAGTACGATTCCGATAGTGAGAACATCAGATGCATAATTACCAGAACCACGAACAGGAATATCACCTGATTCCCGGAAGTCTTTCAGCCATTTTGTTAATGTGCTGTATCCGATGCCAAGATTTTCTGCACATCCACGTATTCCGAGATTTTTGTGATCCTGATAGTACTGGACTGCATCAAGTTTAAATTGTTTGTCATGTTGCTTTGCCATATGAGATCCTCCTTCAGCATGCCTCTATTGTATCATGCTTATGTGTATTTGGAATTTCCCAGTCATCACTGGGAAGAATCATGGCGCAGGAAAACCTGCCGTCGCTGATCACACTTGAAAAAATATGTACAGCTTTGGGCGTGACATTATCACAGTTTTTTCAGGAAGGTAATTCAGAGAATCTGACAGAAAAACAGAAAGAAGTTTTAAGGATATGGAACAATCTGAGTACAAATGAGCAGGAAACAGTGATGTCAATGCTGCGTGGTCTTCGGAAGTAGAAGAACAGTTCGAGTATATGTATCGGCTGTTCTTTTTTTATTTTTGTCGTTAAAACGGTAATGTTTTCTTGTGTATACTAGAGCATTAAAGTATAATGAAATCAGTTTTTTTGCATAAGTATTAAAGCTATAATAAGGAAATCGGCAAACCAGATGAAAGTCTGGGACGCAAAGCTACAGGGCCTGTAAAATGGCAGCCAGTTGCATGAAATGAGGTTGCACTGTCTGTTTGGCAGTGCTTTTTTATGGTAGAGCACTTGAATAAGTAATACAGAAGCTGTTTGGAAAAATAGCGGGGAGGTTATTGACAATTAATGAATGTAAAATTAAAATCTGGAAGCAAGCAACTGTAGCCTAGAGGAGGGGAGAAAGATGAAGAAGTGCAAATTAGTACAGAATATAATGAATTTCAAATTTTGTTACATTATATTTTGCACAATTATATGTTTTATTGTTTTATCCGTTCCTACATTTGCCAAAGAAAACTCTGACAATGTTATCCGGGTAGGATCTTTTGAAGAAACTTATAATACCGTCAATGAAAAGGGAGAAAGAAGCGGCTATGGTTATGAGTATCTTCAAGATATTGCAGGTTATGCAGGATGGACATATAAATACATAACAAGTGATTGGAAAAACTGCTTTACACAGTTGGAAAATGGAGAGATTGATATTCTTGGTGACATTTCCTATACAGACGAACGTGCTGAAAATATGCTTTTTTCCGATATGCCTATGGGGGAAGAGAAATATTACATCTATACGGATGCATCCAATATGGATCTTACAGCAGGAAATTTGGATTCTTTTGAGGGAAAAAATATTGGTGTGTCTAAAGATAATATAGTGGAGGATGTGCTTAATGAATGGGAATCAAAATATGGTCTGCATACGAAGCATATCAATGTTTCTACAACCACAGAAATTATGGACAAACTGTCGAAACATGAAATTGACTGCTTCGTTTCGGTAGAAGAATCCCGTTGGGAAGAATCGGATATTTCACCGCTTACAAGTATTGGAGAGACAGAAATCTATTTCGCTATAAATCCAGAACGTCCGGATATCAAAGAAGCACTGGATAGTGCTATGCGCAGAATCAAGGATGACAACCCATTTTACACAGATGATCTCTACAGGCGTTATCTTTCTGCACAGAGCAGCTCGTTTCTTTCAAAAGAAGAAAGTGAGTGGATCGGGCAGCATGGTGCAATCCGGATAGGGTATCTGAATCAGGATGGAGGTATCAGCAGTGTAGATCCATCAACAGGTAAACTGACAGGTGTTATTACAGATTATGTGGATCTTGCAGAAAATTGTCTGCAAGGTCAGACTCTGGAATTTGAATTAAATGGATATGAGACAAGAAGTGAACTGCTTCAGGCATTGCAGGATGGAAAAATAGATCTGATTTTTCATGCAAACCAGAATCCATACTTTGCAGAAACAAATGGATTTGCTTTGTCGGATACGCTGTTGACTCTCAATATGGCAGCAATTACGGCAAAGGATTCTTTTGATGAAAATAAAGAGAATATAGTTGCCGTTGAAAAAGATGATTTTGCATTGAAAGCATATCTTTCATACAATTATCCGCAATGGAAGGTTGTGGAATATGAAACATCAGATGCAGCAGTAAAAGCAATGCAGAAGGGGGAGACGGATTGTATTGTAAGCAATTCAGGTTCTGTTTCAGACTATTTGAAAAATAATAAGCTTCATAGTGTTTTCCTGACAAAAGAAGCTGATGTTCCATTTGCTATTCTGCAGGGAGAACCGGTTCTTTTGTCCATTCTGAATAAAACACTGACATCTATGCCTACAACTCAATTTTCAGGTGCAGTAGTTTCGTATAATGCTTCCTTACGAAAAGTTACAGCGAAGGATTTTATTCAGGACAATTTACTGACAGTTTCACTTATCGCTGGAATTTCTTTTTTCGTTGTTCTGTGTATAATTCTTGATTCTTTGAAAAAATCAAAACGTGCGGAAGAAAAATCCAAGAAGTCTGCTGAGCAGGCATTGAAGCTGAATCAGGAGCTTGAAGAAAAACAGCAGGAATTACAAAATGCACTTGTAGAAGCACAGAGTGCCAATAAGGCTAAGACTTCCTTTTTAAATAACATGTCTCATGATATCAGAACACCGATCAATGGTATTATTGGCATGCTTACGATTCTTGAGAAAAGCGGAAATGATGCTGAGCGGGCAAAGGATTGCATGAATAAAATACATGAGTCATCGAAACTGCTACTATCATTGATAAATGATGTTTTAGATATGGCAAAGTTAGAATCAGATACAGTGGTTTTTGGTGATGAATCCATCAATCTGGATCAGGTATGTCAGGAAATCACGGAGTCACTATCTTTTCAGGCAGAAGAAAAAGGACTTCATGTTATAGGAGAACATGATGATTACAGTGGTATATATGTTTGGAGCAATGCAGTTCATCTGAAAAAAATATTGATGAATCTGTTTACAAACAGTATGAAGTACAATAAGGTGAATGGTTTTATTTACATGAGTATGAGAACGATTGAAAGATTAGAAGATCACATGACATGTGAATTTAAAATAAAAGATAATGGAATTGGAATGTCAGAAGAATTTATAAAAAATGAATTGTTTACTCCATTTGTACAGGCAGATAATTCCCCACGTTCTGATTATAATGGGACAGGTCTGGGAATGCCTATTGTGAAACAACTTGTAGAAAAGATGGGCGGAACCATAACAGTTGAAAGCAAGCTTGGTGAAGGAAGCTGTTTTACTGTAATACTTCCATTTAAAATTGATACGAATGCACGGCCGGAAGAAAAAGAAGATTTCAATGCAGATATATCAGATGTCCGGATATTATTGGTTGAAGATAATGAGCTGAATGTGGAAATAGCAGAATTTATGCTGACGGAAAATGGAGCTAAAGTAGAAACAGTGAACAATGGGTTAGAAGCTGTTCAGCATTTTGAAGCTTCCGAACCGGGAACATACGATGTTATTTTAATGGATGTTATGATGCCGGTGATGGATGGGCTTACTGCCACAAAAACAATAAGATCCCTGGAACGGCAGGATGCAAAAACAATCCCTATCATTGCTATGACTGCAAATGCATTTAGGGAAGATGCAGAAAAGTGTATGGAAGCAGGAATGAACGCACATCTTGCAAAGCCGCTGGATGCGGAAAAAATTAAGCAGACCATAAGCGAAGAGTTGAGAAAGCAAAATGCCTGTCATAAATGATTATGAGGCAACCGCAGCAATCAGGAGCTTTCCAGATGCATGGGAAAAGCAGACAGGAAACATAGAGAGAGGATTTTGTTATGACAGAAATTAATTTATTTCCGAAGCAACCGCAGTCTGTGACTGTTTTGGTTTTTATAACTGTGCTGATCGTTCTGCTTCTTATCCTGACTGTAATGGTACATATGAGGAACAGAAAACTGAAAAGTACGTTGGAAGAACAGATGGCGGAAAGACGGCTTTTGGATAAGATATGTGCAGATTTTACGGCTGTCTATTATGTTGAATTAAATACCGGTTCCTTTGAAATTCTCCATATAAACGATGGAACCAACGTAAAAAAAATGAATCTGAAACAGGGTGATAATTTCAATTCTTCTGCTGACCAATATGCGGTTCAATATCTGTATGAGAAAGAAAGACAGGAATTTAAGGACTGGATTTCGACAGGGCATCTAAAGGAACAGCTTTCCCGGAAGGAGCGTATTACATACCATTATAGAAGTAAACCGAATCCGAACCAGCATGAATTTTTTGAGGCACAGGCAGCCAAAATATACGAGGATGAGAAACATTTTTTCGCACTGGTGGGTTTTCGGCATATTGATGATATCATGGAAAAAGAAACAACGATCCAGAATCAATTAAAGCAGGCACTGGATGAAGCACGGCTGAGTAATGAAATAATCTCAGCAATTGCTAAGAGTTACTGTTCTATCTACAGGATTGATGTGCAGAAAGATTTTTTTGAAGAGATATCAAATGACAGTGAAATACACAAACTGACAGGAAACAGAGGCAGTGCATCGGAGAAACTGTATCAGCTTTGTGATACAATGGTTGCATCTGAATACCGTTCGCTGATCCGTCCATTTCTGGATGTCTCTACACTTTCAGCAAGATTGAAGACGGAAGAATATATTTCTACAGAATACAGAATGTGTGATGGCAGTTGGCACAGGATGCTTTTTACTGTAAAAACGGGATGAGTCTGGAAATGTAACCCATGTTTTATGTACAGTCCGTAGTATCAGCGATTCCAAGAGACGTGAAGAGGATCTTAACTTTGCTGCGGAAGCAGCAAAGCGGGAAGCCGAAATGAAAACAAGGTTTCTGGCAACGATGAGTCATGATATCCGTACACCACTGAACGGTATTATCGGTATGGTAAATATGGGAAATCAGTACGCAGATGATCCACAGATGCAGCAGAAGATCAGAGAAAAGGTAATGGAATCCCTGAAATATCTGGTGTCTCTGGTAAATGATGTGTTGGATATGAATAAACTACAGAGCGGGGATTTGAAGGACCAGCAGCTTTTATTTGATCTGACAGAGGTACTGCAGGAACTGAATCAGATTTATGATGAGCGGGCTGCCAAGAAAGGCATCCGGTATGAGATTGACTGGAAAAATGGTACATACAGTCACAGCACTCTGGTTGGAAACCCGGTATATCTTGGAAGGATTCTGTCGAATATTATGGACAATGCCATAAAATTCAGTCAGTCGGGTAGTGTGCTCACGTTCGGGGTTAAGGAAGAAACTCTGGATGATGACAGAGCAAATTTCACTTTCTACTGTAAAGACCAGGGTGTGGGTATGAGTGAAGATTTTATTGCACATGCTTTTGATATGTTCTCTCAGGAAAGCGAGACAAGCAGATCCAGGTATGAAGGCACCGGACTGGGGCTTGCAATTACGAAGCAACTCGTGGACAGAATGGATGGAAGTATTGAACTGAAGAGCAAAGCAGGTGTCGGGACAACAGTTATTGTAAAAATTCCGTTCAAAATTGGCACACAGGATAAAAACAGTAATTTATCAGATAAGCCAGTAAGCCTTGATGATTATTCGGTAGAAGGCATGCGGGCATTGGTTGTGGAAGACAATGAGTTGAACATGGAAATTTCCAGATGTATACTGGAAGACAGCGGTATGGAAGTTACATGTGCAGTAGACGGGCAAGAAGCAGTTGAAATCTTCGAGAAATCTGCACCGGATTATTTTGGGGTAATTTATATGGATATTATGATGCCGAGGATGAATGGTCTGGATGCGGCAAGGACAATCAGGGAAATGAAAAGAAGGGATGCCAGGAGGGTTCCGATCATTGCAATGTCCGCGAATTCTTTTGCAGAAGACATTATCAACAGCCGGCTGGCTGGAATGAATGTTCATCTTGCAAAGCCACTGGATGCGGAAAAAATGATCATTGCCTTGAAACAATGCATGGCAGATAATAGCGATGTAAAACTGCACGAAGATTTGTAGGAATAAAAAGACAGAGCATATAAAGTTGTTATATGGTCTGTTTTTTTATTCCTTAGAAGAAGCAGGCTGTGAAAATTCATATGTCTTTTTGGGACTGAAATAATTACTTAAATGAAAAACTAATTTCCAGCTGTGGACTATCCCTGTCTGACATCATTAGCAAAATCAATGCAAGGGGAACATAATTAGGATAAAAGCAGACCGGTGGAGAGCAAAATCTCTGCTGGTTTTATATATGAGATCAAATCAGAGCATGTGAGAAAAAGTCCAGCTAACATTTGAGTTCTGCTCTGTTGTCACCCCTTATTCGGGGATGTAAATCAGAGAAAAGGCGGGAAAAGAAACAATCTCTCCCAAACCTGCAAACATAAATTGAACAAAATCGCTGCGCGATGGCCTACCAAGGCTATGGCATAGCGATTTTCTTTTTTCTATAACAAAACAGTGGAAAGCAAGTCCTAAAAGTAGTATTGTTAAGTCACCACAACGAAACAATCAAACAGGATCGACCTTCCCACTGCCTATGAAAAGAATACCACCCTTCCGCTTGGTTGGCAAGCGGTTTTATGACCAAAATGCACCTCCATATAAAGCAGTGTTCCGGATAACTACTGATTTTATATGGAGGATTTTATTATGTATGAAAAATATTTAGAACAGCTTGAGGAAGCCGGAAAAATCCGTAACCTTAAAGAACGTTCCATCAACTGCTATAAAAACTATGTCTCTTATTTTCTGAAATATCAGAATAAGAATCCTGAAGAGCTTGCCTGTCAAGATGTCAGGACTTTTTTGCTTGCAAAAAAAGAGGAAGGGCAATGGAAGGAACTGACCCTTTCTGGTATTGAATTTATACGGCGTTTTCTGATGCATGTGCCACCCAGACGTTTTGTCAGGCTCCGGCATTATGGGCTTCTATGTTCCCGCAGCAAACACAAAAAGCTCACTTTATGCCGGAATCTCCTCGGATGCAAAAAATATCTTTCAAAGCTCAGGGATAAGGAGATGCCAGAAATATTGAAACAGCTATACGGGATAAACATCTATGTATGTAAATCCTGCGGTGGACATCTTGGAAAACCACAACTGAGAATACCGCAAAGGTGTTAAAATCCAAATCTTTTATATGTTTTCTAAGCCTCAAAATCCTGAGGTTTAATTGTTATACCTATTTATCTGAAAATTCTTGATTTCTGTAGCGTCTGCACAGGAAATCCTGTATAATCATGGATAAGAACAAAAGATTAAAAGTCCATAGGTAGTAGCTACTCGGACGCTCACTTTGTTCAATTAGGTCAAATCGAAAATGGAGTAAACGAAGGGGCAGTTCACTGAAATGTCGAAACTGCTTTTTCGTTTACTCCATCATCGATTCTAACCTAAAGAATTGTCTTAATTGGATAAATCGAAATTGAATACTGAAGGGATATATTTTAAAATGATACTAGAAACTGAAAGATTAATTTTAAGAAAGTGGACGCAAGATGATGCAGAAAGTTTGTTTACTTATGCAAAAAATCCAAAAGTAGGGCCAATTGCCGGATGGCCTCCTCACAAGGATATCGAATCAAGTAAATATGTTATTGACAATATTTTCACCGGAGCAGAATGCTATGCAATCTGTGAAAAAGAGAATAATGTTGCAATAGGAGCTGTTGAACTAAAACTAAATGGACATACAGATATGACAGATAGAGATGATGAATGTGAACTTGGTTACTGGTTGGGAGAACCATTCTGGGGCAGAGGGTATATGCCAGAAGCGGCATATGCGCTTATGAAACGAGGATTTGAAACGCTTGAAATGACTACAATATGGTGTGGCTATTATGACGGAAATAAAAAGTCCAAAAGAGTACAGGAGAAACTTGGATTTATTTATCATCATACTTGCGATGAGGTTCCAGTACCATTGCTTAATGAGGTAAGAGTTGGCCATACAAATGTCATAACAAAAGAACAATGGAAAAGCCATACACAACCTGATGGAAAAATCCACGTAGCCAATATCGAAGAAGTGTAAAGAACCAATTATATCTGTTGGAGAGCGCGGTGAAAAGTTATGAAGTTATTATTTAAACAAAGGCTATTTTCATGGTTTGACAGCTATGATATTTATGATGAAGCAGGCAACACTGTTTATGTAGTAAAAGGTCAGTTGTCCTGGGGACATAAACTTGTAATTTATGATGCCTATGGAAATGAAGTAGGAATGGTTGTTCAGAAAGTACTTACTTTTCTTCCTAAATTTGAGATTTATAAAAATGGCAGTTATATTGGATGCCTGAGCAAAGAATTCTCATTCCTGACGCCACATTATAATATTGATTACAATGGATGGCATATTGATGGAACCATTATGGAATGGAACTATAGCATTCTTGATCGAAGCGGTTATTCAATTGCACGGGTTAGTAAAGAACTGTTTCATATGACTGATACATATGTTATTGATGTGCAGGATCCAGGAAATGCGTTGGATGCGCTGATGTTTGTACTGGCAATCGATGCAGAAAAATGTTCCGGAAATTAATAGTTAATCTTGTTTCTGTAATTATTCGGAGGATGAAGTATGGGATTATTCAAAAAGAAAATCATGAAAAAAACATATGACCGAGAACATATGAAACCAGTTATTCGTGCAAGTATTTGTACCGGAGAAGAAGTAGCAGGGTTCAAAGACATACGGACCGGAAAAATCGAAGAAATCATGCTGATCAGATCGCCGGAGGACTTAGAAAAATTTAAAGAGATATATGAGATAACAGAGGAAATTGCAAAAGAATATTAAACATTGGATAAGGAGGATGTATTGTCATGAGAACTATAGGTAATATTCTTTGGTTTATATTTGGAGGATTACTGGGTGGACTGGCATGGATTTTTGCAGGATGCATATGGTGTATTACAATTATTGGAATTCCGGTAGGTCTGCAATGCTTTAAATTTGCAACCCTGGCATTCTGGCCGTTTGGAAAAGAAATCGTATATGGAAATGGCATGTTTTCGTTTCTGGTAAATCTTATATGGATTATATTTTTTGGATGGGAAATGGCACTTGGAAACCTGATAGTTGGTTGTATATGGTGTATTACGATAGTTGGAATTCCATTTGGAAAGCAGTTTTTCAAGATGGCAAGACTCTCTTTCATGCCATTTGGTGCGAGTGTGATAGGATAAAAGAAAAAATAAAAAAGAATTTGTTTAATTGGATAAATCGGAATTGTGCGCCCAGACAAGCTCTCCGGCAATCAGGACACAGACAGGTGGTTATCCTGGCATCCTAATCATTGGACGTCAGGAACTGAATGAGTACAGAAAGAAAAAGTTGTGCCGATTGTATTTTTATTGTACCTACCTCAATTGTAATCTAAGATTCCATACCTACTATCTTAGATAAGTGCAAAGAAATAAGTGAAATATCAATACAATTGTATTGAATTAGTAATGAAATAGCATTATAATGAAGAGAAAAGGAGGTATCTAAAATGGCAAGTACAATTCAGATCAGGGTAGACGATGATTTGAAAAATAAATCAGATCAGCTTTTTAAAGATCTTGGAACTGACACGACATCAGCAATAAGGATGTTTTTAACGCAGGCGGTTGCATATAATGGATTTCCATTTGAAATAAAACGAACTGTGTATAATCCTTATACATCTATGACAGAAGAAGAGATGCTTCAAAGACTGGAACAATCCAGAGAATCTTCAAAAAGGGGAAATTACCGAAATGCAGATGATGTGATTTCTGATATGAGAGGAAAATATGGATTATAAAATAGTTGTAACAGCTGAAGCAGAAGAAGACTTGAATCAGTTTATACAGTATCTGTTTTTCGCTAAGAAAAATAAGCAAGCAGCGAAAAATGTGCTTGATGATTTTGAGAATACTATTAAAAAGTTAAAGTATGTAGCAAGTAGTTTGAAAGTATGCGACAATCCACGTTTACAGAGTCTGGGATATCGTCGAATAAATTTTCAACAGCACAGATATTTTATGTTATATAGAATAGAAAATGATGTTGTATATGTGGATGATATTTTCCATGAGTTACAAGATTATGAAAACAAAATGATATAAGAAGCGTAATTGATACTTTATAGCCTGTATTTGGGATACCTCTGATACTTCCGCCTGATACAATGATTATGCTGGAAGTAGAAGATCAGCAGGACAATTTAATAAAATTTTTTAAAGCTCTATTGGGTTAAATACTCAATGGGGCTTTTTTTGATGCCTGAAAATCAATGATTTCCAGCCAAAGCCACGGGTCTGTCTATGACCGCGTGATTGGGAAGGGAATCAGGCATGATCAGATGCATCAGCGGATCACGTGCATCTCCGCCCCTGGATTTGAAACAGAAAACAAGATTTCAAATTCAGGAGGAAAAGAAGATGTACGTACAGCATCCATATAAATACGAAGGAAAATATTATGCAAAGATTGATGGAGTATTCTATGAGATCTCCAAGGAAGTAGCAATGGCAATGTTTGCCGAGTATCGAAATGAAATTTACCGTAGCCGTAAGTGGGCACCGGAGTCAGAAGAAGATGATCAGATGGAAGATTTTCAGGATTTGGAAAATAAACAAGAGAAAGAGGAGCCTGCGGATCAGAAAGATAAGAAATGGAAGCGTAAAACCAAGAGATGTGAAATCCTGGATTGCGCTTTCAGTGCCAACAGCGATGGGCTTTCTATTGCCGATATGTCAGATGACACGCAGATGAGCATGGAAGAAATGATGATTCTGAAAGAGGAGAGCAGAATTCTTCATGAAAAGATCGACAAGCTTAGTCTTCAGGAACAGTTCATCATTAAGTCGATATATTTTGATGACATGAAACAGAAGGATGTGGCAGAAATCCTTGGTGTTACAAAAGGAGCACTGAGTCAGAGACTTAATACGATTCTCAGAAAGATGCGAAACATGTACATGGAAGGATAAACAACATTTTTATAATTTTTTGTTTCCTTGCCTAAACTTTCTCCGTGTTTTTTGTATTTAGAAACTGAATAAACAAGTAGAGAAAGTGAGATGGCAGATATGGACAAGAGATGTTATTCAGTAGCAGAACTGCAGGAGATTTTGGGTGTAAGCAGACAGTGTATTTATGAGCTGCTCAAGAAAAAGAAATTCAGTTGGGTGATGGTCGGTGGCAAGTACCGTATTTCCAAGAAAAGCTTTGATGAGTGGCTGGATCAGCATCAATAGAAAGAGCGTTTAGGATGATTTGTTTTGTGTAAACGATGACATCCTAACGCTTTTTCTGCAGATGCGTTATGTTAGTAATGTAGGAGGTGTCACAGTTGTATTACAATCCATTGACAAAGGAAGAGGAATTCCATGAACTGGTGAAAGAGATAGAAAGCCAGAGCGCATATAAAAGGCAGCCTCCTCTGGAAAAGAAATATATGTCCGTACCAGAAATGGGACGACTTCTGGGGCTGAAGAAAACAGACCGATACTGGCTGGTGCACAAGAACTTTTTCAAAACAGAAGTGATCCTTGGCAAAATGCGTGTGGAGTTGGAAAGCTTTGAAAAGTGGTATGCCAATCAGGTGAAATACCATAAGGTCACAGGAGAAGAGCCAGGACTGGAACTGAAGAAAAGTTCCTATTCACCACGGGATATTGCAGAGATGCTTCAGATATCTGAGAACCTGGTTTATGAAAAAATGAAAAAGGCCGGAGTGGAGTTTGTTTTGGTGGACTATTGGAAACGATACCCCAAAAAAGCATTTGATAAATGGTATTGAAGTCAGAAACGGTACCGAAATGCCGAGGACCGGGAGAAAGTTTGTGACATTGTAGAAAGCTCCATGTCTATGCCAGAGATGGCTAGGTTATTAGGTGTTCCCAGATCTACCGTATATGGTCTTCTGAATCAGTCAGAGATTCTGAAAACCATTGAGTTTGATGGTCGAAGACGAGTGACAAAGAAGAGTTTTTATGAATGGTATGGCAGCCAGAATGATTATCATATCGTATCGGACGAAATGCCAGAGACAGTGAAGGATGAAGATAATCGCAGGATTGAAGCTTATAGAAGAGCGGTTCTGGAACGGGATGGTCATAGCAAGAATATAGGAAATGATGTTTATCTGACAGTAAATGAGGCAGCAGTTCTGGCAGGAGTAAATCCGGCAACCGTGCACAAATGGATTAAAAAAGAAAAAGTAGAAGCAGTACAAAGCAGCAAAACGATTCGAATTCCAAGGCAGGAGTTTGAGGGTTGGCTGCAAGGCAGAGAGAAAGTGGAGGTTTAACATGGCATCATTAGTAGAAAGAAATGGAAGATATTGTGTTGTTTACAGCTATAAGGATAAAACCGGAAAGCGCAGGCAGAAATGGGAAACATATAAGACCATGCAGGAAGCGAAGAAGCGTAAAAAAGAAATCGAATATCGTGCAGATGTGGGGCAAATGGTTGTGCCTCATTGTAAGACCGTAAAAGATTTGATGGAGGAGTATATTACTTTATACGGAAAAGAGGCCTGGGCCTTGTCTACATATTCTTCAAATGTGAGTATGATCAATAATTATATCGTTCCGATCATTGGCGGGGATAAGCTTGAAAATATCAATACCAGGTTTATCGAAAAGTATTATCAGCGGCTGCTCAGAACTCCGGCTGTGGTCAATCCGGCCACCGGAAAACGGTAGTCAGAGTATGTGTTACCGGCAACGATCCGGGATATTCATAAACTGCTTCGGAGCTGTTTTCAACAGGCGGTAAAGTGGGAACTGATGCCGAAAAATCCGGCAATCTATGCAACTGTTCCAAAGTACAAGAGCGCAAAGCGTGAGATCTGGACAGCAGAAACGCTGATGCATGCACTGGAAGTTTGTGAGGATGAGCGCTTGAAGCTGGCTCTAAATCTGGCATTTTCCTGTTCTATGCGTATGGGAGAAATGCTCGGACTCACCTGGGATTGCGTTGATATTTCTGATGAGGCGATTGAGGAAGGCCGTGCATTCATCTATATCGATAAGGAAGTACAAAGGGTAGATAAAGCAGCGATTCAGGAACTGCATGGAAAAGATGTGATTCTGGTATTTCCGGAGGAGAGCAGAAAGAACAAAACTGTACGTGTACTGAAACTTCCGAAGACGGAGAGCAGTATCCGTAAAGTATTTCTTCCAAAATCAGTAGCGGAAATGCTGGTAGAATGGAAGAAAGGCCAGGATAAGATCAAGGAAACACTGGGAGACTCCGGTCATTCACAGATCAATATGGTTACGGATGTGTATTCTCATATTATTGATGACGACCGCAGGAAGAATGCAGAGCTCTTTGAAGAAGCTTTTTACGAGAAAAAAGATCTGGATCCGAGTATGCATGCCCATGCTGCCGGCAAGACTGTTGAGCTTCCAACGGATGTTGATGCGGAATTATTAGCCAAGGTTCTTTCAAATCCGGAAATGGCAGCACTTTTATCTACCCTGGCCAAATCCCTGGAGAAAAAATAGAGAGTACGAGTTTGATTGTTATATGTGGTGAAATGGTAGCCAAGTTGGCTACCAATGATGATAAAAAATCTATTCTACTGGCATCGTCCCCATCATTTAAAAAGAGTTGATAAAACTGGAAATCCACAATACAAAATGATATTCTTTTTTTCTGGATGTTTCTGTGATATACTTATACGCGGTCGTATCAGACCGGAAAGGAAATATTATGTTACAAAAATTATATGTTTTTTTCAGGAAAGAAACCGTTTTGTCAATTGCAGTGATCCTGGCGCTTCTTTCTATGTTCTGGGTCAGACCGGATAAGGCTTATTTTACTTATATCGATTTCAGGACTCTCGGGCTCCTCTTCTGTTTGATGGCAATTGTAGCTGGTTTGAAGGCTGTTGGTGTTTTTGATATACTCGCCAAAAAATTGCTGATGGGAACATCGGGAACTGTGGGTGTGATCAGGCTGTTGGTACTCTTATGTTTCTTCCTGTCAATGGTGATCACCAATGATGTGGCATTGATTACTTTTGTTCCTCTTGCACTGATCATTGTGCATAAACTGCCAAGGGAACTGGGCAATTACTGGCTTCTTAAAATAGTAGCCATGCAGACAATCGCTGCTAATCTCGGAAGCATGCTCACACCAATCGGAAATCCGCAGAACCTTTATCTATATGCCAGAGCAGGGATGTCCGCGGCAGAATTAATAACCCTGATGCTTCCCTATTCCGCCACAGCACTTATCCTTCTTCTGATATGGATACAGATAGCCGCTGCCAAAGCACCTCACGTATGCGGTTCCGAAAAAGATAAAACTCTTTTGGGATTCTCTGACAGAAAAGAACTTAACATGGAATACCTGGCCGCTTACCTGATCTTATTTACAATCTGCCTGCTCACTGTTGCACGTATCATTCCATACCAGATTCCTCTTGTATTGGTTCTTATATATATGCTGCTAAGAAACAGGGAAAATATAAGCAGGGTGGATTACTCCCTGCTTGCCACCTTTATCGCATTATTTATTTTTATCGGCAACCTTGGAAGGATTCCGCAATTCAGCAGTTTTCTGGAAAGAATCATGGCAGGAAGGGAAACACTTACTGCTGTTCTTGCCAGTCAGATTATGAGCAATGTTCCCGCTGCGCTTCTTTTATCCGGCTTTACAGATAATTACCGGGCTTTAATTGTCGGAACCAATATTGGAGGTCTCGGCACTCTGATTGCATCCATGGCAAGCCTGATAAGTTTCAAATATATTGCAAAAGAGAACAGGAATCTGAGAGGGAAGTATTTGGGAATATTCACAGCCTCCAATATTATATTCATGATATTCATGTTAATATTGTATTTTTTTCTTAGATAAAGGTTTTCCCGGAATTACAAAAGCTATAGCAATTCTTTCTTCGCAAAAAATTCTCCGCGGCACTCTCCCATCCTGGAAGAAAAGCTGCGGAGAAATAAATATATTTTCGGTGCCAATACAAAGATCATTAATCTTTACACCACTTTACAACTTTTTCATAAAAAAATATCGTACAGGGCTTTCTGATGTATAATGAGTTTGCTCCAAAACATTACAAAGGAAAGTGCCCCTGTACGACAAAGACATTATACAACGAAAAGACTCTGACTGGTAGACTTCACAAATATTTTTTGATTTATTTTGAAACTTTTTCTGCTCCAACAGCAGATACTTTGTTTTTACTCGTTTTATCAATACTAACATTGGAATCTGTACATTCCATTCGATTTTTATATCAGCACTTTTTGTCTGGGATTACCACAAAATCCCTCAATACCTTTTACCACGCATGTTCCTATGCAAAAGTTGATTATTCCCACTTTATGAATATCACAGCTAAAGTTGCTTTGAGAATGATACCGGATTCACTGGCAACACAGCCGATATTTCTTTGTGTGGATGATACCATGGTAGCAAAGGCCGGAACTCGGTTTGAGAATGTTTCAAAACTCTTTGACCATGCCGCACATAATGGTTCCAATTATCTGAATGGACACTGCTTTGTAAATATTATGCTTTGCATACCTGTATGGAAGAATGACAGGATGAAACATATTCCGCTGTTTTTGTACTCGTTCCGGTGGAATATTGAAACAAGCTACTATGAGCAGAAAACCTTCTGGTCACTTTGCAGGTATATGGTACGAAGCTGCAAGGGTATTGAAATGCTGGTAAATCTGATCAATATCTGTTATTGTGCAATGACAAAGGCTTTAAAACAGCTGATTCGTCAGCAAGTCTATTAATTATAAAGTTGTAAACTGGTGTAATAAACAGAATCAAAAAAAATTTGTCTAAAGAGAATAAGATATAAAAACAGAATATAAAGCGTAAGAGCATGTAGAATCTATCTATGTGCTCTATTTTTTATATTTTTTCAAGAAAAGGGACTAATAGTCCGGCAGAAAGGAAATGGAAGCGATATTGCTTGGGTATAAAAGATGGACTGAGCCTAAAAAGTACGGTAAAATCAGTATTAGAAATGAAGCTCTGAAATCGGGAGCTGATGGAGGATAATCGTTATGATCAGAAAGATGCAGAATACAGATATTAATAGAGTTGCTGACATATGGTTAAAGACCAATTTAAAAGCACATGATTTTATTCCTGAGCAATATTGGACAAGTAATTATGAATTAGTGAAAGAAATGATGTCACAAGCGGAAGTCTATGTGTATGAAGATAATAAAATGATTCAGGATGTGGATCATTGCACAGTTATCAGTTCACATGTTATTGACAGTCCTATACTGGGAGCCATAACGCCACGCGAATTGTCTGGTGGTGTGAAAGTTTTGATTCTTATGTTGAAGGATGATTCTTTTATTTACAACATGTCCGGAATTATAGGATTTCCGACAACCATATTTGTAGATAATGCAGGAAATATTGTAGGTGATCCAATAGTAGGATCAGATATTGCTGCAACGGAAGAATATATAAAAAGTATGAATAAGGAATAACGAACCGTAGTGAGATATTAGAGGAAGCAATAAACCAATTAATAACGCCGATACAGGATTTTTATAATCCTATACCGGCGTTTTGATGGTTACAAGAGAATGTATTTTACGCTTATTTTCCAAATGTATTGCTGGATTTTTCAGTTCATCATTTTCCAATATGACTTCAATCAATTCATCTTCAGGAACAATTCATGCAGAGGAATATAAAGACAGAATTCTTAAAATTCGAGAAATATAAAGATGCAATTCCTCATGGTGGATGTGTATTATGAAAAAGAAATTTGTTATAGTGACAATATCAACAAAAAAGCAGAATATAAATGGAGTGATCAGATGGAAGCAGCACAGAGAATTCGATTAATCCGGATAATAGAAAAGATGGAGAAAAACCCGGCATTCAGTAATAAGCTTGGTATAAAGAACACATCTGAATATTTAGCAGAAAAAGAGCAGAATAAATGAAAGACACATATCAGAATGAGTTTCAGAGGGAGAAAAAAATGTTATCGTTATTATTTACAATTTGTATAATTTGGTTTGTCGGAAAATTTTTTGTTTTTGGGTTAAGAGCATCCTGGGGAATTATGAAACTACTTTGCACAGTTATTTTCTTCCCGGTGATATTGATTGGCATGGTTGTAGGTGGACTGATGTACATTGCTTTTCCATTATTGATTGTCGGTGGCATTATAGCTTTGGTGACGTCACATTCATAATGGATCAGGAGGAGAAAACGAATGGGATATGATATTGAAAAAGAAAAGAGAGAAGCAATTGAAGCTGGGCGCAGAGCTTTGAACAGTCTTCAGGCAGCAAAAGAAAATTTAAACAGTGCAAAGAACTGGGGCCTGGTAGATATGTTTGGCGGCGGCTTTTTCACTACGATGTTAAAACATTCTAAAATGGATCAGGCCAAACGGAATATGGAACAGGCAAAGTATGATCTTCGTAATTTCAGCAGGGAATTAAATGATGTAAATATGGTATGTAACTTGAATATCGATACTGGAGATTTTCTTTCTTTTGCGGATTATTTCTTTGATGGTTTTGTTGTGGACTGGGTGGTCCAGGATCGAATCAATAATGCAAAAAGACAGGTAGAAGAAGCAATTCGAAGAACAGAAAGTATCATCAATCAATTACAGCGTATGTAAAGGAAAAGGCAATGAGTCAGAAATGGTTCATTGCCTTTCGTCGAGTTATGGCTTATTTTAATTTTTCTTTTTCGGCGTTTAAGAGTTCAAGATTAAGCCCCTGTTCTCCGGCTGTCTTATCTACCCAAAGATTCAAAGAGTCTATGGCTAAAGAAATTTCATCAAGTTTTTTACTGATATAAGCAAAATCTTTCATTTCATCATCGCTGATCTTACCGTCACGGGCAATCTGGATCAGACGACCGGTAAGAGGATTGATTTCATTCAGACTGGCAATTGTCTCCAAAATGATATTTGACAGATCGGTCACTTCTACTTCTGGAACATAACGATGGCCGATTTCGCATTTGTGAGAGCAATAATAATTGCAAAGATCTGGTCTTTTATAGGCATCTGCCATTTGGAGGATATCATAAGGCGTAGGTTCTTGTGTTTCATATTCAAATTTTTCAATTTTTGAATCAGAGACAGCATCCATTTTTTCACTGGCCTCTGCTCTTGTAAGTCCTGCCGCTTCTCGGCAAAGCTGGTAAATTGTTTTGTTTTCCCTGGTGGATTGTTTACCCATGAGAATTTCCTCCCCGTATATCGCCAAACATGCAGAGCATCTATGTTCCAGGCTGCATGCTGAGCGTGTATTTTTTATATGAATTTTATTATACATAAATTATGAACTAACAACAAGTAATAGACTTTGTAAAATTATCATTTTAGGGTTTATATCAAAGAATGCTCAAGGAAGTTTAGCCGGTTGGTTGTCGGGATTTTTGTACAGCCATTTATTGTAAGATGATAACATCAAAAAAGAAGAAAAATCCAAGGAGGACTGGCAAATGAAAGGTTATGACACAAGCAACGGATATATGGGATATGTAGAAGGCAAATACATTTTATTTGCCAGTGAGCAAGAGTATTTCGAGTTTATGGAAGATTAAGGGAGGAAAAATTATGTTTGGATTTGATAAGATGTTTGATTTTAACAGAGACGGGAAATTGGATAGTTGGGAACGTGCTGTACAGTTTCAGTTCATGGACGAAATGATGAAGGATGATGAAAAAAGTATCTTTGATGACGACGATGAGATCGATACTTTTGCGGATGCAGGGCTGGATTATGATGAATTGGAATTTATGGATCCGGATGAAAGAAGAGAAGTTTTGGAAGATGCAGGACTGGATCCGGATGAGTTTGATTTTTGAAACTGAATGATATAGTTTAGAATAGCTGAGGCTGATTAGGGTCTCGGCTATTTGCTTTGGCTGAGGGGAAGAAACAAGGAAAGCAACAAAATACGGAAAGTTATTTATGACAATTTATTACATGTAAGGTATAATAATGAACAAGAGGTTTAAACTGTACCTCTTGTCTATTTTATATGGATTTTATAACGATGGCAATGTAAGGAGGGCTGTAACGGAAGATGAAGTGGTGGAAAGTTGGAAAAGATTTTTTAATCGCGGCACGAACTGGAAAGATTTTCCACAAGTAACTTCTTATGAGGAGTATCGAAAGATAACAGACAAGCAGCATTTAAGCAAAGCCAAAAGTATGCCGATTAAGTTTTTAAAAGCTTCGGGTAAAGGATTTTTTATAGATAAGGACGGCTATGCATTTGGAATTCGAGATGAATTGGCAGATGTAATTAAAGTTGATGCATTTAAGAAGCAGGTGAAAGATATTATTGAGTATCGTACGATGGAATATTATCGGAGAAGGTATGTAGAAAACTGATTCTTAATATTATCTCAAGAGGAATTAAAGTATGATGTATACAGTAAAACGAATCGATGAAGACCTGGATTTTGGTTGTGAAGAACGACTGGATGATGCACCAGTCATGGCACTAGTGACTCTTGTGGATTCTTCTGGAAAAGAAGTGACAGTAAAAGCAGAGGATGCCAAGCTCTATGAGCGTAATATCAATGAAGGAGACAAAGTTTGTCTCGATGTAAATAATAAATTGGAAAAAGCAGAATGAAAGCTACAGGGAGAAAGTAAATGGTAAAGCAAATTGTAAGAGACGTTTTCTTTTTAGGCCAACCATCCGAACCGGCCACGAAAGCAGATATCCAAGTTGGAAAAGACCTGCAGGATACGCTGCAGGCGAACCGGGAGCGTTGTGTGGGTATGGCGGCAAACATGATTGGTGTAAAGAAGAATATCATCATTGTAAATATGGGCTTCATAGATGTTGTGATGTTCAATCCGGTGATTGTTTCAAAACGTGACATGTATGAGACAGAAGAAGGCTGTTTATCCTTAGATGGTGTTCGTAAGACGACCCGGTACCAGGAAATAGAAGTAGAGTATTATGATTTCAACTGGAAAAAACAGCGGCAGAAGCTGTCCGGATGGACGGCTCAGATCTGCCAGCATGAAATTGATCATTTGTCTGGAAAGATAATATAACTGAATGCGGACCTGGAATGTCCGCTTTACAAAATGATACATATGGCGATGGACAAGGAGAATTAATTTGAATATACAGATTTTTGGAACAAAGAAGTGTAATGATACAAAGAAAGCAGAACGTTTCTTTAAAGAACGTGGGATTAAGTTTCAGTTTATTGATATGAAAGAAAAGGGCATGAGTAAGGGCGAATTTAATTCGGTTGCCCAGGCAAATGGTGGACTGGAAAATATGATCAACTGGGAGGGCAAGGATAAGGATCTGCTTGCGCTCATTAAATACATTGCAGAGGAAGATAAACTTGAGAAGGTACTGGAAAACCCGCAGGTGATTAGGACACCGGTGGTTCGTAATGGAAAACAATCCACTCTTGGATATCAGCCGGATATCTGGAAAGCGTGGAAGTAAGAGATCGGAGGATAGGCAGCTAATGGAAGAATGTAGATTTCATATTGGTGATGTAGTCCAGCATTTTAAACGGGAAAATGTAAATTTGGAAACAGCAGAGTATTTGTATCGGTTACGGCACCATTTTATCTGGCAAAACTATTTCAGCCATATTTCTCTGAAGGAGCTGCCATTGTTAATATTTCATCTTCCCGTGACCGTATGAGTCAGCCGCAAACAGAAAGTTACACTGCAGCAGCCGGTTCATCGTGGCGGAAATCCTATGGATATTGCCAATATGGTATTGTTCCTTTGCTCTGAAAAAGCAGGCTTTATCACAGGTGAAAACATTTGTATTGACGGTGGTATGACAAAACAAATGATTTAGTAGTCGATTTTGACACTGCAATCAAAAAAATGAAAAGATATTTATCTTATATTACATAAAAATGTGCGGATACACATAAGATGGGAATAGATATTGAAGCTCAGATTGTTCTATGATAGAATATTATTACTAAAAAGTGTGCAAAAGCACGGAATTGAGGAATATAATGATAGAAATTAAAAGAGATGCTTATCTACAGCAGTTGACCATGCGAAAAGATAATGGAATGATAAAGGTGATTACCGGTATTCGTAGATGCGGCAAATCTTTTTTGCTGTTTAATATTTTCAAGAGATATTTACAGGAGAATGGTGTTGATGCCGATCATATTATTGAGATTGCCTTGGATGGTATTGAGAATGAGGAATTAAGAGATCCCAAGGTGTGCTTTAAGTACATCAAAGATGCCATGAAGGATGATGATAAGTATTATCTTCTTCTGGATGAAGTACAGTTCATGCCACGATTTGAGGAAGTGCTGAATAGCCTGCTCCGCATGAGCAACATTGATGTGTATGTCACCGGAAGCAATTCTAAGTTCTTGTCCAGCGACATTGTGACCGAGTTTCGTGGCAGAGGTGATGAGATCAGAATCTATCCCCTCTCTTTTGCAGAGTTTTATTCTGTCTATAAAGGTGATTACGACGATGCATGGGATGACTACATGACCTATGGCGGATTGCCGCAGGTCGTAGGTTTACAGAGCGAACGACAGAAGGCAGATTACCTGAAAAATATCTTTGCAAATGTTTATCTGAAGGACGTAATTGAAAGAAACAAGATCCAAAATGTGGATGAAATTGGCATTCTGGTTGATGTGCTTGCATCTGCAATCGGTGCACCGACCAACCCTTCAAAGATTGCTAATACCTTTGCCAGTGAGCGTCAGATGAGTTATACAAACAAAACGATTTCCAATCATATCGACTATTTGGCAGATGCGTTTTTGATTTCTAAAGCAAGCCGATACGATATTAAGGGCAGAAAGTATATCGGTGCAAATATGAAATACTACTTTACCGATCTGGGTCTGAGAAATGCCCGTTTGAATTTCAGGCAACAGGAGCCTACTCATATCATGGAGAACATTGTTTATAACGAGCTACTGATTCGTGGCTACAATGTTGATGTGGGTGTTGTGCAGATCTTTGATAAAGATAAAGAGGGCAAGCGTGTACGTAAGCAGCTGGAAGTTGATTTTGTAGTTAACCAAGGCAATCAGAGATACTACATCCAGGTTGCTTATGACATGACTTCAGAAGAAAAGCAGACTCAGGAGTTCAATTCTCTGCGTAATACCCCGGACTCTTTCAAGAAGGTTGTTATTGTAAATGGCAGCAAAAAGCCTTGGAGAAATGATGAGGGATTTGTCATCATGGGAATGAAGTATTTCCTTTTGGACGCAGATAGTTTAGAGTTTTGACATTGGATATAGATAAATTAAATTGGAAGTCATGGAGATAGTTTTATTATGATTTTGTGCTTTTCAGGACATTGACAAGCATCTATGCGTATGGTAATTTGATGTATAGATGATTATCTATGTGAGGCGGCGAAAATGGAAGCAAAGGATATGATACTAATATGTAAAGCATTATCAGATACAAATAGACTGGAGATTGTTCAGATGCTGTCAGACGGAGAAAAATGCGGATGTAAGATTCTGGATAAATTCAATATCACGCAGCCTACTTTATCACATCACATGAAAATATTGGTTAACTGTGGGATTGTAAATGACCGTAAGGAAGGCAAGTGGCATTATTATTCTCTGAACAAAAAAGTAATAAGAGTGGCAAGTTCATTTGTTGAAGCTTTGGGAAGGTAGGAAATGAAAGAAGAATGCAAAAGGCAGAATACCGTTATTATGAAATTTCTCAGGATCTTCCTGTTATGGCATTAAGTGGTAAAAAATGGGAAATTATTTATGGGACAGATAATATGCACTTTCATAATTGTTTGGAGATAGGATATTGCCATTATGGAAATGGAACCATATGTGTCGCAGAAAAAGAATTGCCATATCATGCCGGTACGATAACATTTATTCCAAAAAACACACCACATCGGACATGTCCTACACCGGAGGAGCGTGGAAAAAAACAAAAATGGGAATATTTATTTGTGGATGTGGAAGAAATTTTAAAAAGAGGTTTTGTGAATGTTCCAGAAAAATATATTTATGTTGAACAGAATCTATCGAAGAAAATAAGTGTTTTGGAGAATGCTGGAAGTACGAAGGCTGCGGCACTTATGCAGATGATAATAGAAGAAATACAGCTGAGACAAGCAAATTATAGATATACTGTTTCAACGCTTGCGTTTAATCTTGTGCTGTTTTTTGATCGTTTAGATAATGAAAACATAAAGTTTCAGAATAATTCCCGGGAAACTTCAGATTATACACGTAAAATAATAAGTTATATAGAATTACATTATATGGAGGACATCGGGGGAAAGGATTTTGCAAGGGCATGTAATCTGAGTGAGACACATATGCGGAGGATCTTTATAGAGTCTGCTAATATTACACCATCAGAATATCTAAATCTGGTTCGGATTAAGAAGGCCTGTGAAATGCTCGCAAAAGAAAAATGTTCCATAGAAAAAGTGTCTAATTCTGTAGGATACCCGGTGATATCTACATTTATGCGTAATTTTAAGAAAATAACGGGAATTTCACCAAATGCATGGCGGAGAAAAGCGTTGGAGAATCCGGAAAATGTGGCAGCCTACCAAGTATCAGTGTTTAAGGGGTGGTAAAATATATAGGGTGCCACCAGGAACAGTAAAAAAACAGTTGCCAAAAGGACAAACAGTCACAATCCCTGTATTTTCAGCTAGGTTTTACCATGTATGAGGAAGAAGAAAACCGCTGGCGGTGTTCCTTCCGATCTGATGGAAAATGGATTAATGTAAATGAACTTTTGCAGGCATTTTGCGGAGGTGGACATGCTGCGGCAGCAGGCGTGCGCAAGCGTACGAATGACGTAGAAAAATTCAGGCAGGAAATACTTGAGCGGATTGTTATGATGAGAAAGATTTCCGGTCAGAATAAAGAATTAGAAACGAAACACAGGAGAACCAGGAGATGTAGAATGATGGAAAAGAAAAGAACCTATATTGCAATCGATCTTAAGTCATTCTATGCGTCTGTGGAATGTAAAGAACGAAATCGGGATCCTTTGACGACCAATCTTGTGGTTGCGGATAAAAGCAGAACAGAGAAAACGATCTGTCTTGCGGTATCTCCAGCTTTAAAGTGTTATGGGATCCCCGGAAGGGCTCGTTTATTTGAGGTTGTTCAAAAAGTAAAAGAAGCCAACAGTGCCCGCAGGTGGAAAGCACCGAACAGAACATTTATTGGTTCCTCTGATGACAGTGCAGAATTAAATAGTAATCCTGCACTGGAGATTGATTATATTGTTGCTCCTCCCCGGATGGCTCTCTATCTGGAATACAGCACCAGAATTTACAGCATTTATCTGAAATATATTGCGCCGGAAGATATTTTCCCGTATTCGATTGACGAAGTATTTATTGATGTAACGGATTATCTGCATACTTATAATATGACAGCAAGAGAACTTGCAATGGCCATGATACAGGATGTGCTGAAAACGACAGGTATAACGGCAACTGCAGGAATCGGAACAAATATGTATTTGTGCAAGATTGCGATGGATATTGTGGCGAAGCATATTAAAGCAGATAAAGATGGTGTACGAATTGCGGAATTGGATGAAATGTCATACCGAAGGAAACTCTGGAGTCACAGACCACTTACGGATTTCTGGAGAGTAGGGAAGGGATATGCAAAGAAGCTGGAAGAATACGGGCTTTATACAATGGGTGATATTGCAAGATGTTCCATCGGAAAAGAGAATGAGTTATACAACGAAGATCTGCTATATAAACTGTTTGGCGTTAATGCAGAGCTGTTGATCGATCATGCCTGGGGGTATGAACCCTGTACCATGGAAATGGTTAAGGCCTACAAACCGGAAATGAACAGTGTTTGCGCCGGACAAGTACTTCATTGTCCTTATGATTTTGAAAAAGCAAAACTGGTCGTAAAAGAGATGACGGATCAGATGGTTTTGGATTTGGTGGATAAGAAGCTTGTAACGGACCAGATCGTGTTGACAGTTGGTTATGATATTGAGAATCTGAACAATGCCGACAGGAGAAAGCAGTATCATGGAGAGGTTACCATTGACCGCTATGGAAGAAGAATTCCGAAACATGCACATGGAACGACCAATCTGAAACGGCAGACTTCCTCAACCAAGATGATAACGGATGCAGTAATAGAGTTATATGACAGGATTGTTGACAGAAACCTGCTTATCAGAAGAATCAATATCACAGCGAACAGGCTTGTGGATGAAAGTTCTGTGAAGAAAGAAGAAGTGTATGAACAGCTGGATCTTTTTACGGATTATGAGGCGCAAAGGAAAAAGCAGGAAGAGGAAGAGGCTGCACTGAATCGTGAAAAACGTATGCAGGAAGCGATGCTCAGTATCAAAAAGAAATTTGGAAAAAATGCTGTACTGAAGGGGATGAATCTTCAGGAAGGTGCAACCGCCAGGAACAGAAATGAACAAATTGGCGGACATAAGGCGTAAAGGAGTTGGAAGGGATGAAAAATAATGCTTATAACGATATCATCAATTTACCACATCCGGTCTCTAAGAATCATCCGCAAATGCCACTTCAGGATCGGGCAGCGCAATTTGCTCCTTTTGCAGCTTTGACCGGACATGATGCTGCGATAAAGGAAACAGCAAGATTAACCGATGAAAGATTGGAACTGAGCGAGGAAGTGATTGCTCAGCTGAACGAAAAAATCAACATAATCAGAAATAATATTGGTATAGAACAGAATGTATCGATAACTTATTTTATTCCCGATGCAAAAAAAAACGGTGGATCCTATGTTATGTGCTCTGGTGTTGTAAAAAAGGTAGACGAATACGAGCGTGCTATAATCATGACGGATCAAACGGTCATTCCAATCGAACAGATAAGTGATATTAAATGTGAAGAGTGGTAAATTTGAGAAAAGATACAAAGAAGTTAGAATGTTTTTAAGGAAAAGCTGGAGGTGATGTGCCATGGCTTCATTTGATCAGAAGCTCCGTACGTTATCCGAAAATGATGATTGCCCGAACTAAACATCCAAAATATAGCTATGAAGGAGTCGAGATTCACGATATAACTGATTGGTTGTTACGGAGAAATCAAAGCTGATGGAGGATAATCGTTATAATCAGAAAGATGCAGAACCCAGATATTAATAGAGTTGCTGACATATGGTTAAAGACAAATTTAAAAGCACATGATTTTATTCCTGAGCAATATTGGACAAGTACGAGTCAATTCAATCTCTCCGGGATGGATAGATACTGACTTTATCGAATATACAGGAGCAGATGCAGTGCAGCAGCCGGTTCATCGTGTCGGAAATCCTATGGATATTGCCAATATGGTACTGTTTCTTTGCTCTGAAAAAGCAGGCTTTATCACAGGTGAAAACATCTGTATTGACGGTGGCATGACAAAATAAATGATTTACCATGGTGATTGTGGTTGGAGGCTTGACATGTCGCTTGATATGAAGAGTAAAAAATAGAATAGGAAGGAAAATGTACGAAAAGGAATACTGATGATTTTGTGAGGATCCCTTTTTTTAACGGCGACCACTTATGATCCTGGAATGTATATTCTGGTACTTTCAGTAATCTGTACTTTCCTAGAGCTTTGAAAACGAAATCTAATATTTTCAAAACTTCAATAAATAAACACAATTATCAATACAATACTCTTCATAAAAAATAAAATAGGATATTTTAATGGGAGATGAGCAGAATGATGGACAACTAGGGCTTTCTGTGAACTTTGTTCACAAAAATACCTCGCGGAACGTTACCAGTGAACAGTAGCTATTAAGAACAGAGACTTCATGACAGGATGTTAAAAATATGGTATTTTATAAGATATTAGAGTAGAATATTATTGAAAGTTGATGCCTTGAGTAAATATTATTCTGATGAGCAACTTAACCAGGTAATAAATGTAAAACCTAAAAACCGCATTACAATTGGATATTGTCGCATTTCCAATCATAAACAAAAAGATGATCTGGAACGGCAGATTGATAATGTTAGAATATATCTTCAGGCAAAAGGACAGCCATTTGAGATAATAAGTGATATCGGTTCCGGGATTAATTACAAGGAAAACAAGCTTCAGTATGCTGGTGCATCAAGATTTGCTTATAACTGGGTTTTGGCCAGCGAAGAAGAGAACTATGAAAAAGGTGGCAGATTCATTTCAGATCCAGAACTTAGAAAGTAAAGAAATTAGAAAAACAGAAACGCAGATTACAGCGTAGTCTCTCTCGTTCTTACGAGAAAAATAAGAAAGGGGTAAGTTACTGTAAAACAAATAATGTAATCAAAAAGGAAAAACTTTTATTAAAACGAAATAACAGATTAACAAACATCCGTAAAAATTATTTGAAGAAGGAATGAAACATAGAGGTTTATGACTTTTTATAAGTTTTCAGTAACGGAATGGATTATGTTTAGAGAAATTGGGGATGAGCGGGCTTTCGATGGGATTTTAAATCAGATTATAGAGAACATTCAGAATGGCAGTCTCAAAGCTGGAGCTGCCCTTCCGGCGGAGCGGACAATGGCGGAGACCATGGGAGTGTCCAGACCGGCAGTCAGAGAAGTTTTGAGAGCACTGGAACTGCTGGGAATAGTTAAGCCAGTGCCGGGAGGCGGGAATTATATTACAGAGGATCTGGATACCTGGCTAATCGGCCCCTTATCCATACTTTTTAAATTAAATAATGGATATCTGCGCCAGAATCAGCAGTTTCGTGCGGCACTGGAAAGAGAATCAGCAATTCTTGCAGCGAGGAAGTGCACACCGCTGAACGCAGCAGAATTATGGATGATTCTTGCACGGCTGGACGCCGCAGAAGATGAAAAGATACGGGGTAAACTGGATCGCGAACTTCACCAGAAGATTGCAAAGATCGCAGATAACCCGATGATTTACAGTGTCCTTGCGGCAGCGGATCAGCTTACGGAGAATATTGTTTCCGGGACGAGAGACTACATTATGAAAAAGAATAATTCTGCCAGAGAGGTTGATGACCAGCATCATCGGCTTGTTGAGGCAATCATCAACGGAGATGCAGAACAGGCGGAACGATGTATGTCCGAACATATGGATACGATTGAACGTTATATGGAAGAAATGCAAAAAAAATCCTAAGAAATTTTGGGCATTTTTACAGAGTTAATTGATATGACCTCTATTGTGTTTTGGTAATACCAGTGATATAATTAAAATGTAAATTGGTAATACCAATAAATAAAACCGGCAATACCAGAAAGAGGTGCGAAACAATGGGATATGTGAAATGGTCATATGAGACACTGAATCATTTTTGCGGAGACGTATTCAAGGCGTTTGGATTTACAGAGGAAGAAAGCAATCAGATCAAGGATGTGCTTCTTACGGCTGACCTTTATGGAATAGAAAGTCATGGTATGCAGAGAATGGTGCGTTATCATAAGGGAATCGAAAAGGGAACCATCCATCCGCAGGCAAAGCCTGAAGTTGTATTTGAAACACCGATATCTGCAGTGATTGATGGTCATAATGGAATGGGACAGCTTATTTCCGTTTACGCAATGAAAAAAGCCATCGAAAAAGCCAAAAAAACCGGAGTTGGAATCGTAACCGTCCGTGAGTCCAATCATTTTGGTATTGCTGGATATTATGCAAAGATGGCGTGCGATGAAGGACTTCTGGGAATGGCTTGCACCAATTCAGAGGCTATTATGGTTCCTACGTTTGGCAAAAAAGCCATGCTTGGATCAAACCCAATCGCAGTAGCTATGCCGGCAGACCCGTATCCGTTTTTCTTTGACTGTTCTACCACAGTGGTTACAAGAGGAAAACTAGAAATGTACAACAAAATGGAGAAACCGCTTCCTAATGGATGGGCGTTGGACAAAGATGGTCATGCAAGCACAGACGCGCCGGATGTCCTTGCCAATATTGTTGCAAAGAAGGGCGGCGGAATCATGCCCCTTGGTGGAAATGAAGAGGTTACAGGAAGCCACAAGGGATATGGATATGGTATGTTATGTGAACTGTTCAGTTCCATTCTTTCCATGGGTGTTACTTCGGATCATTGCTGCACATTCCCGGATAAAACTGGAATCTGTCATGGATTCATGGCAATCGATCCGGCTGCATTTGGTGATCCTCAGGCAATCCGCAGACATTTTTCAGAATACCTGGAAGCTTTGAGAGAAAGTCCGAAGGCAGAAGGCAAAGAACGTATTTATACACATGGTGAAAAAGAAGTTTTGGCAGAAAAAGAAAGAAGAGAACATGGATTACCTGTAAACGATAATACGATGGTCGAACTTGCTAATCTGTGTGGATATCTCAAACTTGACTTTGATAAATATTTTGACGGATATGAGCTTCCAAAAGATAGCAAATTCTTTACAGGAAATTATTAATAGATTAGAAGGCAACTGTTCACAGTAACAATAGAGGCAGCCGAATCATACGGTTTCACATAATTTAAGATACCAGGGAGGACAATAGAAATGGATTATGCAAAAGAATCTTTAAGACTGCATGGAGAATGGAAAGGTAAGATTGAAGTTGTAACAAGAGTACCTGTAGAAAATAAGGATGATCTGTCACTTGCTTATACACCTGGAGTTGCACAGCCTTGTCTGGAAATCCAGAAGGATGTAAACAAATCTTACGAACTCACAAGAAGATGGAACATGTGTCTGGTAGTTACAGACGGTTCTGCTGTTCTTGGACTTGGAAACATTGGACCAGAAGCCGGAATGCCGGTTATGGAAGGTAAATGTGTCCTTTTCAAGGCATTTGGTGATGTAGATGCATTTCCACTCTGCATTAAAAGCAACGATGTGGACGAAATTGTAAATACAATCTATATGATCTCCGGTTCCTTTGGTGGAGTAAACCTGGAAGATATTTCCGCACCGAGATGTTTCGAAATTGAAAAGAAACTGAAAGAAAAATGTGATATTCCGATCTTCCATGATGACCAGCATGGTACTGCGATCATCACACTGGCAGGTCTTACCAATGCACTTAAAGTTGTTGGCAAGAAGAAAGAGGATGTCCATGTTGTAATGAACGGAGCAGGAGCAGCAGCAATCTCTATCGCTCGTCTGCTTCTCACAGCCGGATTTAAGAACATCACACTCTGTGACAGAAAGGGTGCGATCTATGAGGGACGTCCGGAAGGAATGAATCCAGTCAAAGATGAAATGAGCAAGGTGACCAATCTGGATAAGAAAGCAGGTTCTCTGGCAGATATGCTGGTCGGCGCAGATGTATTTATCGGTGTTTCCGCACCTGGTGCCGTTACAACAGAGATGGTTAAGACCATGAATAAGGATGCAATTGTTTTTGCATGTGCAAACCCGACTCCGGAGATTTTCCCGGATGACGCAAAGGCTGGCGGAGCAAAAGTTGTTTCCACAGGAAGAAGTGATTTCCCGAACCAGATCAACAACGTACTTGCTTTTCCAGGAATCTTTCGTGGCGCATTTGATGTGAGAGCAAAAGAGATCAATGATGAAATGAAGCTGGCAGCGTCTGAAGCACTTGCAAATCTGATCGCAGATGAGGAACTTTCTCCGGAATATATCATTCCGAAGGCATTCGATAAGAGAGTAGGACCGGCGGTAGCCAAAGCAGTTGCGGAGGCAGCAAAGAGAACCGGCGTAGCCCGTATTTAAAAAATACAATTTAATAAGATAGACAATTTTCCCCGGCATAACTTATTATAGGGATAGCAAGGACGTGTGACAACAATAGATTTTACTTCAAGGAAACGTCCGCAGTATGCCGGGGATTTTCTTATAATTTTTTACGAATGAGTAGAGATTTATAGCTGGAAATAAGAAACCAACTATGGAAGGGAGAGCTGTGGTATAAACAGCTTCCGTCACAGACAGCGTAGGAGACCTGCAAGTAGCTGGACAAAGCATGCTATAATTAAAAATAGCAGACATCAGAAAAGAAGGGACAAAATATGCAAATCAGTTTATTACTAATGGAAGAGATTGCAAAGCTTTTTGCAATCATGCTTATGGGATATGCGGTTGTAAAAGCCGGCCTTATGAAGTCATCGGAGAGTAAAAGCATATCTGTAGTCATGGTTTATCTGGTTATTCCATGCGTAATTATCGACGCATTTCAGGTGGACTATACGCCAGATGTAAAAAAAGGACTGCTCCTGGCATGTGCGGCAGCAGTTCTGGTACATGTTTTATTTCTGATACTTACCACAATATTAAAACAAGTATTACAGCTGGATACGATTGAACGCGCGACGGTTATTTATTCAAATGCCGGGATACTGGTAATTCCGCTGGTACAGGATTTGCTTGGACAGGAGTACGTTATTTATTCCAGTGCTTATATTGCGGTACAGCTGATTCTGATCTGGACACACTGCAAAAATATGCTTTGCGAAGAAGATAGATTAGAGTGGAAAAAAGTATTTCTGAACGTAAATATTATTTCAATCATAGTAGGAGTGATATTGTTTGTCTGCAGAATCCAGATGCCTTCGGGAGTGCAGGATGTCATGGATATGATGAATAATATGATTGGTCCGATCGGAATGCTGCTTGCCGGAATGGTTATTGCGGACGTACCTCTTAAGATTGTATTTACTAAAAAAAGAAACTATCTTTCAACAGATATCCACGGCGAAGAAGCTCGATGCAAACGATGTTTTCATATACTCTGCCATAATCCATATTTTTGCTTCCCAGTATTGCATATCGAATACCGCTGTCACACAAATAGAACTTTTCAGAGCTTTCAAGGTATTTCTTACCTCGGATGTCGTATCTCTTAATATCATAAAATACAAAAGCATTGCACAAATACTTAATGTACTTGCCGACGGTTACATGATTGGTTACCAGATCGACGAATACCCGTGATGATCTTGATGTCAGGAGTGCCATTCAGTTCAATGATTCTATCGAGATATTTTGCTCTCGTGATTGTTTTCATATAGTCACCCACTTTCAAAAATTGAAGTTTTTTCATTTCTCGAAACCGCTTCGTTGTACTTAGTATACTGTCTGATAATAGTATATGCAAGATGTCGCTTTCAAAAACACAAATTTTTTTATTTTTTGAAAGTGGAAACTATGTAAAGGCAACCCGAAGGCTGTACTAGAGCGTGTTTGAAAAATAAAAACAGGATGTGGGAAATTGCGATTTAAGAATATATGGGGTATGCCTTATAAAGTTGTTGACATTGGATGACAAAGTATGATATTTTTCATGCAATGGGTTAGCTACGAGCAACTAAAGACCTTCTTGCAGAACTCAAGTAACCATAACTAAAAAATATTAGCAAAAACTAATACCACGATATGAAAAGGAGGAAAACTCCCACAGGAGAACAGAAAGAAGATGAAAAATTCTTTAAAAGTAATATGGACCGTGCTTGGCTTTCTTTGCCTTGGATTTGGTACGATAGGAATTGTACTTCCTGTTTTGCCAACCGTTCCGTTTTATATGGCAACACTGTTTTGCTTTGCAAAGAGTTCAAAGAAACTGCACGACTGGTTTGTAGAAACGAATTTATATAAGAATCATCTGGACAGTTTTGTTCAGAAAAGAGCCATGACAATGGGAACAAAATGCAAGATTATCGGAATGGTAACAGTAGTTATGCTGATCGGTTTTATCTGTATGAAGAATGTACCGATTGGAAGAATCTGTATCGCAATTGTGTGGGTATGCCATCTGCTATATTTCTTCTTAAGGGTTAAGACAGAAAATCCAGAAGTTAAAATGGCAGAAATGGGAGATTGAGATGGACAAAGTAGAAAAAAAACGGCAGAAAGAACAGTATGTTGTGGAAGAGATGATCCGGCTGTACTGCCGGAAAAACCATCCGAAAGAAAAAAGACAGGAGGGGAAGACATGTCCTGACTGTCAAAGACTTTTGGATTACGCAAAACAAAGAAGTCAGAAGTGTCCATTTATGGAAGAAAAAACGTTCTGTGCGAACTGTAAGGTACATTGTTATAAGCCGGAAATGAGAGAACAGATTCGACAGGTCATGCGTTTTTCAGGACCAAGGATGTTATTATACCATCCATTTCTTGCAATATGGCATTTGGTATGCAGTAAAAGAGAATCGAAAAAATAAACAAAAGGATAAGATTTTTATGATTAAAACAAGATTGATGGGGCTGTTGTCCCACGCAAAAAAGTATATTGCGTATACGATTTTGTGGCAGTGGGCAGCCCTTCTGTCGCAGGTATTGGCAGTCTTTTCTATCGCAGATTTACTGGAACAGGTGGCGTACCGGGGAGTAACCGTACCGATTATTGAACGGACAATACTGATTTTATTTCTGGTTCTGGTAATCCGGTTCGTATGTGAGCGGATGGGAGCAAGGTCTTCCTATCTGGCGTGTGTGGATGTAAAGCGGATTCTGCGTGAAAAGATTTATGAGAAAATGTTGAAGCTGGGAGCTTCCTACAGTGAGCAGGTATCCTCTTCAGAGGTCGTACAGGTGTCGACCGAAGGTGTGGAGCAGTTGGAAACATACTTTGGAAAATATCTTCCACAGTTATTCTACAGCCTGATTGCACCACTGACCTTATTTATCATTCTTTGCAGAGTAAGTCTGAAAGCGAGTGCCATACTGCTGATCTGTGTACCGTTGATTCCAATTTCCATCGTGGTGGTACAGAAAGTAGCGAAGAAATTATTGAGTAACTATTGGAGCATCTATACCGGACTAGGTGATTCGTTCCTCGAAAATTTACAGGGACTTACCACTCTGAAGATTTATCAGGCAGACCAGCAGAAAGCAGATGAGATGGATGTGGAATCTCAGAACTTCCGCAGGATTACGATGAAGGTGCTGACCATGCAGCTTAATTCCACCAGTGTGATGGATATTGTGGCGTATGGTGGAGCAGCCATCGGTATGGCAGTTGCGGTATCCGAATTCCTAAAGGGGAATATCAGTGTAGCAGGAACTTTATGTATTGTCCTGCTTGCAAGCGAGTTTTTCCTGCCACTCAGACTGCTTGGTTCGTTTTTCCATATTGCAATGAATGGTATGGCAGCCAGTGATAAAATTTTTAAGATTTTAGATTTACCAGAACCACAGGCCGGAGAAAAAGCACTGCCGGAGGTTGCGTTAGATGTTACATTAAAAGATGTGTATTTTTCTTATGAAGAGGACAGAGAGATCTTAAAAGGAATCAGCTTAAATCTGCCAGCAGGAAGTTTTGTATCACTGGTTGGTGAATCCGGATGTGGTAAGAGTACGATTGCCGGAATCCTTGCAGCAAAGAATCGGGGATATAGCGGAGAAATTACCATCGGTGGTGTACCGCTTAATGCGGTAAATGAGGAAAATCTGATGCAGAAGGTTGTTCTGGTTCGCCATAACAGCTATCTGTTCAAAGGTACAGTAGAAGAAAATCTGAAGATGGCAAAGCCGGACGCAACGAAAGAAGAGATGGAAGCAGTTCTTCAGAAAGTCAATCTCTTAGGGTTTTTACAGACACAGGATGGATTGCAGACACAGTTGCTGGAAAAAGCAAGCAACCTGTCCGGCGGTCAGTGCCAGAGACTGGTGATTGCCAGAGCATTGCTTCGGACAGACAGTGCGGTTTATATTTTCGATGAAGCTGCATCCAATATCGATGTGGAAAGTGAAGAACTGATTATGAATGTGATTCACGAACTGGCAAAGACAAAGACGGTGCTTCTGATTTCCCACAGACTGGCAAATGTTGTGAAATCTGATAAGATTTATTTCTTAAAAGACGGAGAAATTAAAGAAAGCGGAAAGCATGACGAACTGATGAGACAGAATGGTGCATACAGACATCTGTATGAAAGCCAGATGGCATTGGAAAACTATGGAAAAGGAGGAGTGGCATAATGAGTGAAAATATAAATACAACAAAACGCAGAAGTGCCATCCGGATCATGGGAAGTCTGATTGGTCTGGTAAAACCCTTGCTCCATATTATGCTGGCGGCAATCATCCTTGGAACATTAGGTTACTTGTGTGCGATTTTCCTGACGATATTGGCAGGACAGGTTATCGTGCATGGACTTCTGACAGGATCAGCCGGAATAATTGTTCCGGTGGACAATATGTGGCTGGCATTTATCCCGGTAAAAACCATTATAACAGTCATGATTGTGATTGCAGTGCTTCGCGGAATCCTACATTATGCAGAACAGTATTGTAATCATTTTATCGCTTTTAAGTTGTTAGCAATCATCCGTCATAAAGTGTTTGCTTCCTTAAGAAAACTCTGTCCGGCAAAACTGGAAGGACGGGACAAGGGAAATCTGATTTCTATTATTACAACGGATATTGAATTACTGGAAGTGTTTTATGCACATACCATTTCCCCGATTGCGATTGCAACACTGACCTCGATGGTTATGGTGATTTTTATTGGAAGATATCACTGGTTAGCGGGAATGCTTGCACTGGCAGCTTATCTGATTGTCGGTGTAGCCATCCCGATGTGGAATGGAAAACGTGGCAGCCAGAAGGGAATGGAATTTAGAACAAGCTTCGGAGAACTGAACAGTTTTGTTCTGGACTCTTTACGAGGACTGGATGAGACTATCCAGTACGGACAGGGTGAAAAGAGAAAAGAGCAGATGTCGGAACGTTCGAAAAACCTTGCAGGAATACAGAAGTCATTAAGCAAAATGGAAGGCTCACAGCGTTCATTCACAAATATGGTTATTTTGCTTGCATCTTTTGGAATGCTGGCGCTGACCATCTGGCTGTATGACAAAGGTGCGATAGGATTCGAGGGAATCTTAACCTGTACCATCGCAATGATGGGTTCTTTCGGACCGGTAGTGGCATTATCAAGCCTGTCTAACAATCTGAACCAGACACTTGCAAGTGGTGAGCGTGTTCTTTCCCTTCTGGAAGAGACACCGCTTGTGGAAGAAATTCCGGGTGATGTGGAAACTCCTGGGACAGAGAGTGTGGAACATGAATTTACAGGAGCAGAGGCAGAGAACGTAACATTTGCTTATAAGGTGAATGGCTTGGAAGGAGACAGAGAGGACGGCCTTGGCCGCGATAATGAGGTTATTTTAGATAACTATTCACTGAAATTACAGCCAGGGAAGATCACAGGTATTCATGGTGCGAGCGGTTCCGGAAAATCTACGCTCTTAAAACTGCTGATGCGGTTCTGGGATGTTCAGGATGGAAGTATATCGGTAGACGGTACAAATGTCCGAAAGATTCCAACTAGGCATCTGAGAGATATGGAAAGTTATGTCACACAGGAAACGCACCTGTTCCATGATTCGATTGCAAATAATATTGAGATAGCAAAGCCGGGAGCATCCAGAGAAGAAATTATGGAAGCGGCAAAGAAAGCGTCTATTCATGATTTCATTATGACATTACCGAAAGAATATGATACAGAAGTCGGAGAACTGGGTGATACATTATCTGGTGGTGAGAAACAGAGAATCGGAATTGCAAGAGCATTTCTCCACGAATGCCCTCTGATTCTGCTCGATGAGCCTACATCAAACCTGGATTCTTTAAATGAGGGAATTATCTTAAAATCATTGAAAGAATCGGCCAGGAAGAAAACGGTTGTCCTGGTATCCCACAGAGTGTCCACAATGAATGTGGCAGATGTGGTTTATGAAATGGAGAACGGCAGAATTTCTTAAGAGCATGTTCAATGGATAAGCTATTTAAATCTGTAGCCATAATAATCGGCTGAAACCGAACCATCTGAAGAAAACAGTCCTCTTTATACTATGAATAATGTCATTTTGACACCTCATATAGGATGGAAAGGGCTTGAGTAAAAGAATAATAAGATAATTACAATCAATAACGCCGATACGGGATTATAATAAATCCTACTCGGCGTTATTGATTTCTGCATAGCATTCTTTGCTCTATAAGAAGTTCACGAAATTTACCACATCGAGTTGGATTTGTTGACAATCATATTGGCTTGGAATATACTTGGTTTATCAAGCGCGGCTCGAAAAAATCTTTATTGTCAGAAAAAAGTCAATCCAAAAGGGGAACTGGAGATTATTGACAGTTAAATATAACATATAAAATCATATAAGTAGATGTTGAGCTCAAGAAGCTAAAACTTTCATAAAGAGGTGTCAGAATGGATAAAAAAACAACGTTGGAAATGATTGCAGCAATTTCAAATGCAAACGGTACATCAGGCTTCGAAGATGAAGTGGTTGCTGCAATTCGTCCTTATGCAGAAGGACTCGGAGAAATTACAGAAGATCGCATGCGCAACCTATATATCCGCCGTAAAGAAAATAACGGCAAACGTCCGGTTGTTCAGCTTGATGCACATAGTGATGAGGTTGGCTTTATGGTGCAGGCTATCTGCCCGAACGGAACTCTCCGCATCATTCAGATCGGAGGTTGGGTGAACCACAATATTCCCGCTCATAAAGTCCTGGTTCGTAACCGATTCGGAGATATATTCCAGGTATTACTGCCAGTAAGCCTCCGCATTTCATGACAGAGCAGGAGCGTAAAGCACCTCTGGATATGAAAGATATCACGGTAGATGTTGGCGCTGTTTCTAAAGAAGAGGCGGTTGAAAAGTTCGGCATTCGTATCGGTGAACCGGTAGTGCCAGATGTGACATTTACATATTCAGAAACCACAGATCTGATGGTGGGCAAGAGCTTTGACTGTCGTTTGGGATGTGCGGCAATTCTTAAGACCATGCATACTCTGGCTGGTCAGGATTTGAATGTGGATATTGTTGGCGCTTGTGCAGCACAGGAAGAAGTTGGTGTACGTGGTGCCACTGTGACAGCACAGGTAATTAAGCCGGATATCGCAATTGTTTTTGAAGGCTGCCCGGCAGATGATACGTGCGTTGAGCAGTATATGGTTCAGACTGCTATTAAGCGTGGCCCGATGCTTCGTCACATTGATTCACGCATGATTACCAATCCACGTTACCAGAGATATGCGCTTGATCTGGCAGAAAAGCTTGGCATCCCGGTTCAGGATGCAGTTCGCAGTGCTGGTTCAACCAATGGTGCAGTTATACATCTGACTGAAAAAGCAGTTCCGGTCATTGTTATTGGTGTTCCGGTTCGCTATGCGCACACACATTACGGGATTTCAGCTTATGCTGATTTTGATAATGCGGTTAAGTTGGCATGCGAAATTCTTAAAAGACTTGACGAAGAGCAGATTATGAGTTTTTAAAAAATATAATGATGTGCTGAAAGCGACAGGTATAACGGCAACTGCCGGAAAAGGATATGCAAAGAAGCGCATCACAGTTATTTAAACTTTTATGTGACAAACGTAACGGTCTGTGATATTATGAAAGTGGTATAGGCGAAAATGACTTTTGCAGAAACGAAAGTATTTTCAAATTTTATTTAAAAATATACTTCTTCTAATAGATTAGAAAGAAGTTATATAGATACGGAACGGTATGAGTACAAAGAACATTACCAGCGAACAGTAATGTAGGAGAACAGTTCGAACATATGTATCGGCTGTTCTCCTTTTGTTTTCAGGCATTAATGGGGGAATATTTTCTATATAAGTGTTGGGAGATTTTATGGAAAAGTTTAAGGCAAATGATAATAAGAATGAAGAACATGAGATTAACTACAGACAATTTAACAAAAAGCTGGAACTTCTGAATCAGATTCTGTCTCTAATATCAGACATTAATCAGGCAGCGGATGAGAAAGTGATAGATACCATTCGATTTTATTGCACAGCCCGCTGAAAAACAGTTGGAAGAAAACATAATGAGGAAAATTCAATGAAAATAAATGGTACAGCTGCTAAACATATTAAGAAATATTGTTATATTGTTGGCCTTCTCTCTTTCCTGCTTGCATTTTTTGTGTGTAGCCAGATGATCCGATATCAGGAAAAAGAAAAAAAAGCAGTGGGAACTTATATGGCACAAAGCACGATAAGGAGAGTCAAGGAAAAGCTGGACAATTATATAACGATTTCTGATCTTCTGGGAAATTATATCATTGATGGATCGGATATGGATGAAAACACTTTTTCAGAACTGGCAGAAAAGATTCCCAATGAGGATGGTGTGGTAAAGGCGTTTGAGCTGGCACCGGAAGGGATCATAACCGAAATCTATCCTATGCAGGGAAATTCAGAGGCTCTTGGCCTGGATCTACTGAGGGAACATGAACGGAAAAAAGATGCAGTTCTGGCTAAGGAAACCAGAGAGTATACACTTGGTGGTCCCTATCAGTTAAAGCAGGGAGGATCCGGAGCTTTACTTTTTAAACCGGTTTATCAAAACGATGATTCTGGAAAGAGTAGTTTCTGGGGATTTGTACTCCAGGTAATCGACTGGGATTGTTTCATGAGTGACATAAATCTGAAATCTTTAAGTGAGGCGGATTTCAGCTATAAGATCTGGTCTTATGACAGAAGCAGTGAGGATAAGAATATTCTTGCCCAGAGTCAAGAGGATATGCCGGAAGACTGCCTGACGATAGAATGTGAAATCCCGAATAACACATGGTATTTTGATATTGCGCCTTCGAATGGGTGGATTCCGGTTTCATACTGGCTCCTCGCTATTGCCGCTTCTTATATATTTTCATTATTGGTCGCTACGATTTATTATCAGATATCCGGCAAAAAACACAGAGAAAAACAATATGCTGCTGATCTTAAGAAAGCCGCGGAACTGGCGAAAAGTGCAAATGAAGCAAAAACGCGATTTCTGTTTAATATGAGCCATGATATACGGACGCCGATGAATGCGATTATAGGTTTTTCCGGATTACTGGAAAAGAATCTTCAGAACGAGGAAAAAGCAAAGGAATATCTGGGAAAAATCTGTTCTTCCGGAAATTTGCTGATGACGATTATTAACCAGATCCTGGAGATAGCCCGTATTGAAAGCGGTACTATAGCGCTGCAGTTGAAAGCTGAGGATATAAACGCAGTGTTTCATACGGTAAACACAGTATTTGAGGAAGATATAAGGAAGAAGAACCTGCAGTATTCGGCAGATTTGGATGTATACCATACGTTTATCTTTTGTGACAGAGTGAAACTTCAGGAGATAATGCTGAATATTATCAGCAATGCAATAAAGTACACGTCCGATGGGCATGCGGTCCATGTAAAGATATATGAGAAAGATTCAGAGAATCCCCGGAAAGCCCGGTTTATTTTTACTTGTGAAGATACAGGCATTGGCATGAGTGAGGAATATCTTCCACATATCTTTGAAGAATTTTCCAGAGAACATACAACCACAGAGAACAAGGTCGCTGGTACAGGACTGGGCCTTCCTATTGTAAAATCCATGATTGAGCTGATGGGCGGAAGTATCCAGGTAGAAAGCACGCAAGGTGTCGGGACAAAATTCACTGTAGATATTTCTTTTGATACAGCATCAGAAGCGGATGTATATAGGAATCAGATATCTGAACAGCCAGATATATTAGAAAAGCTGGAAGGAAAACGTATTCTTCTTGCAGAGGATAATGATCTGAATGCAGAGATCGCGATAGAACTGCTTGCGGAACAAAAGATCATTACAGACCGTGCGGAAGATGGAGCAGAGTGTCTGGATAAGCTGGAGAAAGCAGTCGCCGGATATTATGATATGATTCTTATGGACATTCAGATGCCGGTGATGGATGGATATGATGCTGCAGCCAGGATACGCAGGATGAAAGATGAGAAGAAAGCCTCCATCCCCATTGTTGCAATGACAGCAAACGCCTTTGCAGAGGACAGACAGAAGGCAATATCAATGGGAATGAATGATCATGTGGCAAAACCAATTGATATGAATGTACTTTTACCGGTGATAGCAAAATATATAAGGTGAAATATCAGTGTTACTGTTCACTGGTAACGTTCCGCGAGGTGTTTTTTGTGAACAAGGTTCACAGAAAACCCGAGAATCTCAGCGCGAAATCATGCGAATGCATGATTTCTGTGCATCGCGAAGTGAGTTACTGGTCACGGAGTGACCAGTAACTCAGAGTAAACGGCGACTTGACTTATTAGTTGCAACCACATATAATTGCTTCGGAACGTAACTTAAAACTTACATTTCGAATAAATAAATTCTTATGAAGGGAAGAATAAATGAAATTATGAAACCTGTGGAGGCATATGATAATGTCAAAAGATGAATATTTAATCACAGATGCGCCGCTTAAAGCGCTGACAGTTTTCGCAATGCCGATGATTCTCGGCAGCTTTTTTCAGCAAATATACAATATGGCTGACTCCATTATCGTCGGTCAGTTTGTGGGTTCCTCTGCACTTGCAGCTGTCGGTGCCTGTGCAGCGCTGACCAATGTTTTCATTTGTGTGGCACTGGGTGCCGGTGTGGGTGCCGGTGTGCTCGTGAGCCGCTATTTCGGTGCCAGGGAGTATGGAAAAATGAAAACCATCGTGTCAACGTCCTTGCTTAGCTTTTTTATTCTAAGCATAGTCCTTGGTATTTTTGGCTTTGGCTTTTCCCATTGGATGATGAGCACGTTACAAACCCCTGCCGATATACTGGACGATGCAGTGCTGTATTTGCGGGTCTATTTCGTGGGTTTTCCTTTTTTGTTTATGTACAACATTCTTTCAACGATGTTTACTTCCATAGGCGAATCAAAAATTCCACTGGGACTCCTGATATTTTCGTCAGTCTTAAATATTTTTATGGATCTTTGGATGGTGGCTGGTCTTGATCTCGGCGTGTTCGGTGCGGCGCTTGCAACCTTGATTGCACAAGGCATTTCCGCCGTGTTTTCGCTTTTGATTTTCTTTCACCGGATGCGGCGATATAAAAGTCCCTTTGACTGGTTTGACAGGCAGGAGTTATATTCCATGTTTCAAATTGCTGTACCTTCGGTTCTTCAGCAGTCTACAGTGTCTATCGGCATGATGATCGTACAGGCTGTTGTAAATCCCTTCGGCACACAGGCGCTTGCGGGATATGCGGCGACGATGCGGGTTGAGAACGTTTTTTCCCTGATTTTTGTATCCATCGGCAATGCAGTTTCGCCATATGTTTCACAGAATCTCGGCGCAAACAAACCCCAGCGTATCAAAAAAGGCTACCAGGCTGCATTGGTGCTGGATGTGTGCTTTGCAGCCATTGCTTTCATCGTTATTGAAACGCTGCATACGCAAATTTCCTCGTTGTTTCTTGGTAAAGACGGAACCGCTCTGGCCTATCAGGTATCCGGGGATTATATGAGATGGCTTGGTTATTTCTTCATTTTTATGGGAATCAAAATGGCAACCGATGGAGTCCTTCGTGGTCTGGGAATCATGCGCCCGTTCCTCATTGCAAATATGGTGAATTTGGCGATTCGCCTGTCTGTTGCTTTGATTTTTGCACCGCGTTTTGGCATTGAATTCGTCTGGCTTGCTGTACCAGCAGGTTGGTTTGCGAACTTTTTAATATCCTATGTGGCGCTCAGAAGATCATCAAGTCTATAGTATCTGGCTGTATTTTGCAGAAAGCTTTTTTTAAACATGCTATAAGAAAATGTTTTTCATTTGACGTGTTGCTTCAGAAATAGCTGAAAGAGAACGCGGGAAATGAAGGAGGTATCATGAAAGTTACTTACATTAACCACAGTGGGTTTTTAATTGAGACCAGAGACTGCTACTATATTTTTGATTATTATAAGGGTGAACTATCGAACCTTGACAAGGAAAAAGAAGTAATCGTTTTTTGCAGTCATTTCCACCAGGATCATTTTAACCCACAAATCTTTGGGATTCTTGAAGATATGGGGATGACTTATCAGGCAGTCCTGGCGAATGATATACGAAAAAGGAATCATTTATCGGATCTGAAGATCACATATGTTTATCATGATCAGACTTATAATCTGGATAATGGCACTGAAGTTGATACTTTGCTGTCTAACGATAGTGGTGTCGCATTCATTGTCAAAACAAAGGAAGGCATCATTTATCATGCCGGCGACTTAAACGACTGGTACTGGGATGGTGAGCTGAAAGCTGACAACCAGAGGCTTACTTCTGCATATCGTGCAGAGATCAAGAAAATTAAGGGTATGCATTTTGATGCTGCATTTGTTCCCTTAGATCCGAGGCAGGGAGATCACTATGCCGACGGGATCCTGTATTTCCTTAAAAATGTAGATTGCAATGTCATTTTTCCAATGCATTACTGGAATGATGCCAGTGTAATTAAGCGGTTCATTACTGAATATCCGCAATATAAGTCACGCATTAAAAACACAGAATGTACAAAAGGAGAAGAAGTATGAAATTTAAGATGATTCACGAAAACTATAATGTGTCAGACCTGGACCAATCTATTAAATTTTACAACGAGGCCCTTGATCTGCACGAGGTGAGAAGAAAGACTACCGATGATTTTATCATCGTGTATCTGAGCAACGATGTAAGTGATTTTGAGCTGGAACTTACCTGGCTTAAGGATCATCCACAGCCATATAATCTGGGTGAATGCGAATTCCATCTGGCATTCCAGGCAGAGGATTACGAGGCTGCGCACAAGAAGCACAAAGAGATGGGCTGCATTTGCTTCGAAAACGAAGCAATGGGAATTTATTTCATCGTAGATCCAGATGGCTACTGGCTTGAGATTGTGCCGTAAAGCTGGTTGGGAAATCGAATAAAGCTGACGGATATTATTTTACAGGAGGGCACTTATGTACCTGGATAATTTAGATGAACTGGATCAGAAGATTATCCAGTTACTTATAGAAAATGCACGTATCTCCTACTCGGATATCGGTGAAGAAACCGGCATTTCCAGAGTGGCAGTAAAAGCCCGGATTCAGGCTATGGAGAAAAAGGGGATAATTGAAGAATATACAACAATAATAAATCCTCAAAAAATCAGTGGTGCTGTATCCAGTTATTTTGAAATTGAAATAAAACCAGATCATTTGTCACAGGTGACAGATATCTTATACAAAGACGATACAGTCACACAGATTTACCGTGTCACAGGAAGAGACAAATTGCATGTACATGCTGTTGCTTCATCAAGTGATGAAATGGAGCACTTCCTGCACAACGTCATTGATACACTGCCCGGCATTATCAGCTGTAGCTGCAATACGATCTTATCACGGATTAAAGATATTAAAGGGTTACGGTTGTAGAGGTCAAAATTGAGGTGACGCATTAAGGCTTATTTTGAGAAGAAAGACTGGTATAAGAAACATTACCAGGAGTATCTGGAACTGGCGGAAGCGGTCAATAAATTAAGTTGAAAATAAAAATTGCTATAAAATTTTGAAAAAACCTCAGAAAATGCAGGTTGGTATTCAGGAAAGGTGAGTACTGCCTGTATTTTTTGTTCCTTTAAGAGTGATATCGTCGGTAGATGGTCTGCCCATTTAAAAACAAGAATAGTGTGAAAGAATGATCGTATTATTGTTTTAATGTTTAATCAGAAAATTAATTAAGAAATGTCTGATGTGGAGAGCGTGAAGTTGCGTATTTTATTCGAAGATTGTGAAGGAATAGTTTGGAAATTAGTAATTACAAAAGAAATAAATTGTACAAAATGGCATATAAAGAACGCTTGACAAATAAGTGTTTGTGAAAAATGTATAAAAAGAATTGTAAAATAGAATATCAAATGATATACTATTGACACAATAAAAAACAGGATTGGGATGGAACGTTACAATGAGGCTGCGAAGAAACCCTGTTACAATATGTATGAAGGAGGCGATTATTTGGCTAGTATAAAAGAAGTAGCACAGAAGGCTGGAGTTGGTGTTGGTACGGTATCGAGGGTTTTAAATTCTACAGGGTATGTATCGGATGAGACACGAATTAAAGTAGAGACCGCAATGAAAGAATTAAATTATATTCCAAATGAACTTGCAAGAAATTTGTTAAGTAAGAAAAGTGGAATTGTCGCAATTATTATTCCCAAAATATCACATCCGTTTTTTGCAGAGGTAGTTTTATATGCTGAAGCAGAACTAATGAAAAAGGGATATAAGACAATGATCTGTAGTACCTACAGTGAGCAGAACTACGAAAAAGAATACATTAATATGTTGAACAGACATATTGTGGATGGGATCATAGCAGGAAGCCATATGCTGGATTTTGAGGAATATCAAGGTGTGCAGGGACCCATTGTTGCGTTGGATCGTTTTTTGGGTGAAAATATTCCTGTTGTTTCAACAAATCATAAGATTGGCGGAAAATTGGCGGCAGAGGAATTGGTTAGAAATAATTGTCGTTGTGTGTTACAGATTCAAGGCGCTCGAGTAGTTGATTCTCCGTCACATGAAAGGCATTATGAGTTTGAGCGATACATGAAAAAACGTGGTGTGACTGTTTATTCCCATGAAATGGACTGGAATGATTTTGATTATGGACAGTATGATGTAATGGCAGATATGCTTATGGATAAGTATCCGGATATTGATGGGATTTTTGCAGTGGATATGGTAGCAATTGCATGTATAAGACAGCTATTAAAACGCAAGAAAAAAGTTCCAAGAGATGTAAAGGTAGTAGCTTATGATGGAACTTATGTAGCGAAAGTTGGAGTTATGAACCTGACTGTTGTACAGCAGCCTATTGAGGAACTGGCAAAACGTGCAGTTAATATTTTGCTTAATATGATACAGGGGAAAAAATATCATAATAAAAAAGTGTTTTATGAGCCTACGTTACTTCTGGGAGATACGACAGATGATAAAGAATAAAACGTGGAAGAAAGTGTTACAATTTATCCTAATTAAATTTGTACAAAATGAATAAAAAATATAAAAATGGAACGGATTCCATATAAAACTATTGACAAAAATAGGAGCAGAGTATATACTCGTAACCATAAAGGATGAGCGCACATCTAGGTAACTCGTATCAAATAATGTATTGGAGCTAAGGATTTCTGAAAGGAAATTCTTTTTAAAACACAAATGTGGAAACCTTTCCACGTTAAGGTATGGAGGTTTTAGAATGAGAAAAATGATGAAAAAAGCGATTGCATTAAGTCTTATAGCAACAATGTCTATGTCAGCAGCTACTATTGTTCATGCAGAAGATGAAGTGACTCTTAGAGTATTAAACTGGGGAAATACTGATGAGGAAAAGATTGCAAATGATGCCATTGCTCGTTTTAATGAGGAAAATCCAAATGTAAAGGTGGAACAGACTTGTGTACCGGTTGAGTCATGGTCAGACTTTATTCAGAAATGGATTACCATGTGTACTTCAGGAGAAGCTCCGGATGTAATCAGCCTTGGTCTGGAAGCTGTTAATATGGCTGTAAGTAATGATTTACTGGTACCACTTGATGACATTATTACAGATGATGAAGAACTTACGGCTAAGAAAGATCAGTATGCACCATCTTTACTTGAAGGTTTTACTGTAAATGATTCTCTGTATGGTCTCCCGAACGGAACTCAGACAATGGTAGTTTATTATAATAAGCATATGTTTGATGATGCTGGTTTAGAGTATCCACAGGATGGATGGACATGGGATCAGTTCAGAGAAACTGCTGAGAAGCTTACCAAGGATGGTGTTTACGGATTTTGTTTCCCATGCACTTATTTCCAGCTTACACCGTGGTGGTCAACTAACAATGCAGCATTAGTTGGTGAGGATGGCGAGACACCTACTGTTAACAGTGAAGGTATTGTGGAAGCAGTAGATTTCTTAAATGGTATGTATAAAGATGGTATTTGTCCAGAACCAATCAGCTCAGACGGATACTCCATGTTTGCAAATAATCAGGTTGCTATGGTTGGTGCTGGTCGTTGGGTATTAAATACCTGGCAGGATGCAGGATTAACAAATGATGATTTTGATTGCGTTCAGTGGCCGGTAAAAGAGAAAGACGGTTCTGTATATGGAGGATCTGCATGGTGCATTGGTTCCACAACAGAGCATCAGGATCTTGCAATTGAGCTGTTAAAAGAAATGGTATCTGATGAAACATTAACAGCTGTTGCAGCAGGTGGCCAGCAGGTACCGCCAACAGAAGCATTGGCAACATCTACAGATATTATGGGAACATGCCCTGATAATATTATGGGAATCTGGAAAGCAGTTACAATTGCAGATCCAATTGCGGCTCCAAGTTATTTCGGAGATCTTGAGCAGACTTTCTTACGTGAGTTGGAGGAGGTGTTCTCTGGAGCGAAAGAACCTCAGGCAGCAATGGATGAAGCGCAGGCTCAGATTGAGAGCGCAATTCAGTAAAAGATATGGCCAGGAGGGATTTATCCTCCTGGCATACTGTAAGACCGTTTTATCCGTAAAGGAGGAAAAAATCGGTGAATAAGAAGAAAAACAGACATAAATGGGATAAAAAAGAGTTAAAAGCAGCGTATCTTTTTACACTTCCATCATTTATTGGCTTTATGTGCTTTGTACTCATTCCAATTATATGGGTAATTGTAATTTCGTTTCACAAATACAACGTGTTTACAGGTGCCAGTACTTTTGTAGGGATGGAAAATTATAAAAAAATATTTACAGATGTCAGATCTTTAACTGCTCTGAAAAATACTTTATGGTACACCATATGTTGTTCATTGGGAAATACAGCAATAGGACTTATTTTGGCTGTGCTGGTTGATAATATTCTGCCAAAAAAATAACGGTATTTTTTAGATCTATTTATTTCTTTCCATCATTAGTGGCACTAACGTTTGTGGCAATTATCTGGCAAGCCTTTTTTCAGACGGACGCAGGAGTTATCAACTATTATCTGGGACAACTTGGAATCGCTAAAATTGGATGGTTGAATGATCAGGCTTATTCTAAACTGTCTGTTTTGATTCTGGATACCTGGAAAAACTCTGGCATGTCAATGCTTTTGATATTAGCAGGACTACAGAATGTAGACCAGGGACTTTTGGAGGCTGCCAGCATTGATGGCGCGAATGTAGTACAGCGCTTTTTTAAGATAATTATTCCAGTAGCATCACCACAGATATTTTTTGTTCTTGTTATGAATGTAACAGGCGCACTGAGAATATATGAATCTATTTATGTATTGACGAACGGAGGACCGGGAGATTCATCAAGAAGCTTGGTTATGTTGATTGCTGAAAAGGGATTTACATCGTTTGATTATGGAACAGCGTCGGCACTATCAATTATGCTTCTGATTCTTATTGGTATTGTAACAGTATTTCAATTTGTAGGAAGCAGGTGGTGGGTGCATTATGAATAAGAAAATACATTTATTTGGGAAAACAATAAAAGTAAGCCATATCCTGCTGACTATTATCATGTTTGGTATAGCATTTTTGATGATTGCACCATTTCTTTGGGTGCTTTCAGCATCATTCAGAACATATAGTGAAGCAATTTCATTACCACCTAAATGGCTGCCTCCATTTTTTACAGAAATGAGATTAGGATATTTTAAAAAATTATTTTCAAATACTATTCCGTTTTTTGTATTTATGAAGAACAGCTTAAAAATAAGTGTGATTATTACACTTGGCATGAGTCTGCATGGTGCTATTGCAGGATATGCATATGCAAAGTTTGATTTTCCAGGAAAAAATATTATGTTTGCATTGCTGATGGTTGCAATGATGGTTCCAGTTCAGGTTACGATTGTAGCACTGTACAAGATCATGACGATGCTAGGAGTGATTAATACATCCTGGGCAGTTACGCTTCCATCAATTTTCGGTGCAAGTTGTCCCGGTCTGGCAGGTGCATTTGGAGTCTTTATGATGAGACAGTTCTTTATGGGAGTTCCTAAAGAATTGAATGAAGCAGCTGCAATTGATGGCGCAGGACCAATCAGAACATTTATTTCAATTATGCTGCCAATGGCGAAATCAACATTGGCATCGTTAGCAATTATTGTGTTTACATATTCTTGGAACGATTATTTTACAACATTTATTATGATCAATGATACGGAGAAACTTACACTTCCAGTCGGAATTTTGTCAATAAAACAGCCGTTCTCAACAGGAGACAATGTAGTATTTGCAGCAGTAGTTCTTGCTATTCTGCCAGTTCTTATTGTATTTCTGATTGGACAGAAATGGATTGTCAAGAGTATGACCCATGTAGGAGTGAAAGGATAATAAATAATATAACAGGAGGCTAATGACATGAACAAAGATTTATTACATTCCAAGGTTGAGCTGTTTGAAACAGGCGGAGAGATTTCTTATCAGGGAGATGCAAACGTGGCAAAATTCCTTCTTGGTGGAATCGGAACAGGAAACATTGCAGTAGGTGCAAGAGGACAGTTATTAGATTGGGAAATTTTTAACTGGCCTGGAAAGGGACAGTTTGTACCATTCTCTTTCTTTGCAATTCGTACAAAGGAAGAGGGAGAAGAACCTGTAAGCAGAATTCTTGAATCAAAAATCAAACCCCCATTTTATAAATCCCATGGATTTCTGAATGGCGAGTTAGCAGGAATTCCAAGATTTGAAAAATCCAAAATGGTTGGAAAGCAGCCATTTGTTTATGTAGATTTGGAAGACAGTAAAGTTCCGGTAAAGGTTCGTATGGAAGCGTATACACCTTTTATTCCGCTGGATGCAGACAATTCTGGTATTCCAACAGCAATTATAAAATATAAAGTGTCTAACCCGACAAACAAACCTATTGATGTGTCTGTTGTTGGTACAATGGCGAATGTAGTTGGCTTTGATGGATATGATGTTTTCAATAATGTTAAACTGGTAGATCAGGTTGAAAATGAATATCGTGAAGAAGCTGGATTAAAAGGCTGGTATTATAAAGCAAAAAATCTTACAGAGAAAGATATGAAATTTGGTTCCATGTCAATTGCAACTACAAATGAAAGTGGAATCAGCAGAAAGAAATGGCTTCATGGTCAGTGGACAGATAACGCACAGGATTTCTGGGATGATTTTGTTGAAGATGGAAAATTAACAGAAGAAGAGGAAATTGAAGCAAAAGGATGTGACCTTCTTGCTCATTATGACTTCAGTTTCTTAAATCTGAAGGAGAGAATCAGTTCTATCTGTTGTTCTGAAACAATCAAGCCAAACGAGGAAAAAGAATTTGAATTTTTAATTTCCTGGTATTTCCCGAATCGTCCTAAGGGCTGGATTGAGTATGATGCTGATTTAGAGCGCTACAGAAATGGTGGTTATGATATTATCCGTAACTATTATGCTACTTTATTTAAGGATGCATGGGATGTAAGTAAATATGTAGTAGACAAGAAAGACTATCTTGAAGGAAAATCCAAAGATTTTGAGAATGCATTATTTAACACATCACTTCCTGCATATGTTATTGATGCAGTTGCCTCAAATATTATGTCAATGAAGAGCCATTGCTGCTTCCGTATTGAAAATGGCAATTTCCTTGGATGGGAAGGTATTCGCGATTACGTTGGATGCGGACAGGGAAATGTTAACCATGTATGGAACTATGCAACTGCTGTTGCAAATCTGTTCCCAGAACTTGAAATTACAATGCGTAATGTAGAGTTTAACGTAGAACTGGATGATGATGGATGCATGCCTTTCCGTGCAAGAAAATGTCTGGGAGAAAGCAGATGGGATATGATTCCAGCCTGCGATGGAGAATTTGGTTCTATTCTCAGAATTTACAGAGAGTGGAAATACACTGGTGATGATGAATTCCTTAAAGGCATCTGGGACAATATGATGAAAGCGCTGGAATTCTCTATTAAAGAGTGGGACACAGATGGAGACGGTGTTCTGGATGGAAAAATGCATGTCACATATGACATTGAGTTCTATGGTCCAAATACAATGACAAACACCATTTATCTGGGTGCCATCAAGGGTGTTGTAGAAATGGCAGAACATCTTGGTAAACAGGATATTGCAGATAAATATCGTGCTTTGTATGAAAAGGCTTCTGTATTAGTTGACGAGAAGTTGTTTAACGGTGAATATTATATTCAGGAACTTGAAGACGTAGACGCATATCGCTATCAGTATGGTATTGGTTGTCTTACAGATCAGCTCCTTGGTCAGTTCATGGCTCAGGCAGCAGGACTTGGCTATGTGCTTCCAAAGGCTCATGTAAAGAAGGCTTTGCAGTCTATTTATAAATATAATTTCAAGGAATGCATGGATGATGTTCCTAATGTACAGAGAACATATGCGTTGAATGACGAGGCAGGACTGGTTCTCTGCTCATGGCCGAAAGGTGGAAGACCGAGATTCCCATTTGCATATTGCGATGAGGTATGGACTGGAGTTGAATATCAGGTTGCTGTAACTATGATTAAAGAAGGTATGATTGAAGAGGCTTTTACAATTATCAAGGCTATCAGAGATCGTTATGACGGTTATAAGAGATGCCCATGGAGTGAGACAGAAGCAGGTCATCATTATATCAGACCAATGTCCAGTTATTCCCTGATTCCAACACTGGCAGGCTATAGCTGTGATATGGTAAATAAGACAATGTCATTTGCACCTGTAATTAATGAAAAGGATTATACAACATTCTGGATCAATGGAAAAGGCTGGGGAACTTATCATCAGACAATTGACGATAAGGGAGAAGTCAAGAAAGAAGTAACCGTATTATATGGAAATATTGATGATGTAAAGGTAGAATAATTATGGAGCAGGCTCTTGAAAGAGCCCTTAAAAGATCAGAAACTGAAGGGAAATGGCGGCAAAGATATCATTTTACGCCGCCGGTTTCCTGGATGAATGATCCCAATGGGCTAGTATATTATAAAGGACTTTATCATCTTTTTTACCAGTATAATCCTAAGAGCTGCAAATGGGATTCGATGCATTGGGGACATGCTGTCAGTGAGGATATGATTCACTGGAAGGATATGCCGGTTGCATTAAAGCCGGATCAAGAGTATGACTGCCATCCAGAAGGTGGCTGCTTCTCTGGAAGCGCTGTAGAGAAAGATGGTGTCTTATTCCTTTTTTACACGGCAACAACGCAAATTGACGGAGTTGTACATCAGACACAGTGCATTGCAACGTCGAAGGACGGCATGACTTTTGAAAAATACCCAAATAATCCAGTGATCAAAGAACCACCGCAGGGATTTTCCAATGATTTTCGTGATCCGAAGGTGTTTAAACACAATGGAAAATGGTATATGGTTGTTGGTGGCTGCATAGGAAGCGCTACTTTTGATGGAGATGGCCGTATTTGCCTGTATGAATCGGATGATCTTTATAATTGGAAGTACAAGGGAAATGTGCTGGAGTCCAATGGTAAACTGGGAACTATGATGGAATGTCCGGATATGTTTGAACTGAATGGAAAATGGGTAGTTACATGTTCCCCTATGAATCATCCTGATTATAATAAATCTCTTTATTGTGTAGGAACAATGGATTTTGAAAATTGTATTTACACAATTGAAAAAATGGGTAATATGGATGTGGGATTTGATTATTATGCTCCACAGTCATTTACAGACAAAGAAGGAAACAGAGTGTTGATTGCATGGCAGAATGGATGGCTGTGGATGCCCTGGTGTATAGACTGGGGTCCAACCAGTCTGGAAAATTGGAGAGGCTGTCTGAGTGTACCGCGTAAAGTACAATTGGATAGTGAAAACAACTTGTGTATGTATCCGGTAAAGGAAGTTGAATCTCTGATTTCGCAGACTGTTACCTATACAGACATGGAAATTGGTGAAAAAGCAATCAAGTTATATGATGATCCAAACAGAAGTAATCGTATAATTTTGAAATTAGATATTACTAAGATTGAATCAAGAAATCTGGAGATTTGTGTCCTTGGAAAAGAATCCAGTTATACGGCAATTCAGATTGATTTTCTGTCTAAGATTATTACTCTGGATAAGAGCTACGGAGACCACTATGAAGGTGGCAGAATGAACTGTCCATTTGAGCTGCATGATAATTATCTGGAACTTTGCATTTTGGTTGATCACAGCAGTGTTGAGGTGTATGTAAATCATGGAGAAAAGTGCATTACAACAAACGTGTATCCGGAAGAAAACCAAACAGAGTGCTGGATCCGCACACCGTATAAAAAAGCAGTAGTGGATTATGTGCAGATAGATTTTCTTACTTCATCATGGGAAGTGTAAGAAGTCTGTAAAGTTATAAGGTACTGGCTGCTTGTTTCATTCGAATAAAATATGTGGGGAATCAAAAAATGGACAACGTTTACAGAAGAGATCATGAAATGCCGTACATTGCCGATGACGCAGTTACATCACAGCAGAAAGAAACCAAAAAAGCCATCAGGGAGTATAATGAGACAATGCCTTTTGAATTGGAAAAAGGTATGGAATGTCTGGAACGTGCAGGAATCAAACATAAGGAAAATGTATATTTTGAGCCGCCGTTTTACTGCGAATACGGAAACCATATTGAAGTTGGGGAGAATTTTTATGCCAATACTCACTGTGTAATGCTGGATGTGGGAAAAATTACTATCGGAAACAACGTATTGTTTGGACCAAATGTAGGTATTTACACAGCTGGACATCCTATTCATCCGGAGAGTCGGAATTCAGCATTTGAGTATGGAATTTCTATCGCCATCGGGGATAATGTGTGGATTGGCGGAAGCTGCTGTGTCCTTCCAGGAGTAAAGATTGGAAACAACGTTGTGATTGGTGCGGGAAGCGTGGTTACAAAGGATATTCCAGACAACGTATGTGCCGCTGGAAATCCTTGCCGCGTGATTCGTGAGATTACTGATGCGGACAGGCCATATTATTTTAAAGACTGTAAATTCGATGAGGAAGCATGGACAAAAATAAATGAGAAATAAAAGAGCTCCGGTATTTACCAGAAAGCTTATAAGTCTGGTAATGCCCATAGCATTCCAACAGTTTATGCTAGCCCTTGTCAGTGCGTCTGATGCTTGGCGTAATTTCTTAGGATTCACTGTCTGCGGTATCTCTGGCAGGATAGGTTACTTTTATTCACAGCCTGCTTCTAGAAGCTATGACTATTGGTCTTTCTCTTATAGCTGTCCAGTACTGGGGCAAGGGAGATATTCTGGCAGTAGAGAGGATATTCGCCTTTGTGACGAAAGTTACAACTGTGATATCACTAATCTTTACCTTATCTGCACTGCTGCTTTCGGGAATGCTGATGAGAATTTTTACAAATGACCTGGTCTTGATCTGGAGAGGTTCCCTGTATCTTAGGGTGATTGCTGCATTTGTACTGAAACTTCCGGTGCTTGCAGTTTACTTTATCATCAGTCTGGATGAAATTGTAAAGATCCCGGTTGTGTACCTAAATTATAAGAAATATAGATGGGGGAAAGATCTGACAGTCAAAAGTGAATAAATGTATAAACAGCAGAGCGGTATATTCTGAGATTACAGGTAATATACAGCTCTGTTGTTTTATATGAAAATAAATTTCCAGGAGCGTCCTGTATACTTTAAAGAGTAAAAGGAATTGACCAAAAAGAATACCTCAAGTAAATTTAGATTATTACTGACCGGGCAGTTAGTAAAAATCTAAAGTACAAGAGGTATCTTAAATGAATGTTAAAGCAAATAAGACAAAAAAGCAAGCAAATGTAGAAAATCAGGCAGTGAAACTCATTATATAAGGGCAATCGACATCCGAGGAAGGGAATTAAGCAGAAAAGCATTTGAATTCAGTGACATGGCAGAGGGCTTTGAAGCAGCTAAAGCATGAATGCTGGAGCTTGCAGTACAGAATAGAAAAAGCCAGATTGTCCTGGGGCTTGAAACGACTGGCCACTACTGGTTTACACTGGCTACATGGCTGATCACAGCTGGAATCTTCTTACCCTACCATGGTTTTTTCAATATTATTTACAGAAAAAGTCGTTGGCTTTAGAAGCTGGCGGCTTTTTTGCGTAAATAGTGCAAAACCTTTCCTCTTTCTTGTTCTGAAAATAAATTCATGCTATGATAAAAATTAAAAAAGGGCTGAACATAGACAAAAAGGTTCCTTTCTCCAAATTTTGCATAACCGTAATGGAAAGTAGGAGACGTTCAAACGGACCTGTGAAGGTTGTTTTTTTGCGGGAAAATAAGGAGAATATAGAGTATGTATATTGCAATTGATGGAAGTGGAACGAAGACAGAATATTAGCTTCTGGATCGCAACAGAACTATTAGCGGAAGAAGGATGTATTGTTGAGACTGCAAATGATGGAGTTGCATGTGTTGATATGATTGAAAAGGCAGACGCTGATTATTACAAGATGATTCTTATGGATATTCAGATGCCGGTTATGAATGGTCTGGATGCAGCAGCTATCCGAAATCTGGATCGAAAAGACGCAGAGTTTGTTCCGATCATTGCCATGTCTGCAAATGCTTTTGCAGAAGATATTATCAACTGTAAGCTGGCAGGAATGAATATGCATCTGTCGAAGCTCCTGGATGAAACAAAATGATCACTGCGCTGAAGTAGTGTTTGGCAGATAACAAAATCATAAAACTGCGGGATGATTTATAGAATAAAAGGAAAGCCGTCCAGGTTTTTGTGAACATATACACAAAGCCTGGACGGCTTTTCTTTACAGTGAACACAGATTGAACGCAGATAAGCATTCCTCCGCTTCAAGTGCGCGGAGTACTAAGTGGCGAGTAAGGGGAAATCATTCTTCAATGATATCTCTGAAGGAGGTAGCCAGTACACGGGGGGAGTGCATTTTCTTTTGCTTTCTCAAGAGAAATATTCAGAAATTCCTGTAAATTCATAAAATGATTTGTGCTCTTTGCGGGATCATACCATGTGTATGCTTTGCAGAGGTTCCTCAATGGATATGGTCAAAATATATAGGAAACTAATTTTTTGACACATTTTCATAATAAAAATGACTATCGAAACAACGGTGGAAATGATAAATTATAGTCAAATAAAACAACCGTGATTCTTAAATGAAAGGAGAATTAAAACATGAAAAAGAAAATGGTATGCATCTTAATGGCAGGCGTTATGGCCTCACTTGTACCGGCACAGATGGTCTTCGCAGAGGGCGACAGCGGAGAGAAAACAGTTGTAAAATTCCAGACCTGGAACCCTGGAGATGAGGAATATACACATGCAATGCTGGAGAAATTCGAAGAGGAGCATCCGGACATTCAGATTGATTATACTTTTATGCCGTATACAGATCATGTAGAGAAGCTGAAAGTTGATCTTTCAGCAGGAGATGCTGCAGATGTTTATGGAGTTCAGACCGGAGCAATGTATAAAGAATTCCGTGACTTTGAAGAAGATCTCACTCCATATCTGGTAAAAGAATATGGTGATGACTGGGCTTCCAATTATAACGAATACGCAATGTCTCTCCTTAAAGGCGATGACGGCGAGTATTATGCAGTTCCTCTGGGACTTAGCTATGCAGGATATGTATGGGCAAACATGAAATACTTTGATAAATATGGCCTGGAGCTTCCAACTAATTATGATGAACTGAAAGAGGTTTGCAAGACATTCCGTGACAATGGAGAATATCCTCTGGTGATCGGAGCGAAAGATTCCTGGATCAACATTGATACCTGGATGAATATTGCGGCCGATATTAATACTGAGAAGCTGTATTCCGCAATTGAAGGCGAGACTCCATTTACAGATGAAGATCTTGTTCAGTCCTTCCAGATCTGGCAGAACTGTTTCACAGACGGTGTTTTCCAGGATGGAGCACTTGGAGTTGGAATGTACACAGATTCCACAGATATGTATCAGAAAGAGGGATCTGTTCCAATGATCCTGAATGGTTCCTGGTCACTTGGTGCTTATATGGACAGTGATGAGCAGAGCCAGGAGGTTTACAATGGCGAGGGCGCGAACCATAAAATTTTCCTGATGGACTGGAATAACGATGGCAAGATCGCTCCGGTTGAAGAAGCTGTTGACGTATCCCTTGCAATTAATAATCAGTCCAAGGTAAAAGATGCAGCATGGACATTTGTTGACTGGATGATTCATGAAGGCGCAGATACTCTTGTAAACGGACAGTTACAGTACATGCCGGCACGTAACGACATGGAGCTTAATGTAGAAGGTCTGAACGAGAATGGTACTGAAAATCTTGAATACTGTGTAGAGCAGGGTAAAAATAATGTAGGCGGATACAGAGAAATGGCTTATGCAGAGCTGAAAGAGACAATCAGCAATGAGCTTACAGAACTTGCTCTGGGAGATGTTACACCAGAAGAGGCAGCAGACACGATTGAAGCAGCTTCCCAGGCACAGGAAAGATAAATTTTATTAAGTATAATAAGGCTGCCCTCACTTTGGGCAGCCTTTTATAAAAAGGAGGAAAATTATGGCTTCAGCTAGAAGAAGGAAGGATTGCTTTACCAGCTTCCTGTTCGTACTTCCCCTTTTGACACTGTTCCTTGTGTTTTTCGCTTATCCCATAATTTATAATATTGTGATCAGTTTTTATGACTGGAACGGAATCAGTGTGGAAAAAGTTTTCGTAGGTTTCGCAAACTACAAAAAACTCTGGGCAGATTCCGTAATGCAGAAAACATTTCGAAACTTTGTCATTATTGCAATATCTACTACAGTTATTCAGTCAGCACTTGGACTTATGCTGGCATCCTTTTTTATCAGAAAAATAAAACTTTCCGGATTATATAAGATTCTTTTTTATCTACCTGCAATCTGTACCTCCACAATTGTTGGTACTGTTTTTTCGAAAATTTTCGAAACAAACCGTGGTTACCTGAATGTGATCCTGCGGGCACTTCATCTGGATTTCCTTTGTCAGCAGTGGCTTGCAACGCCAAAAACTGCACTTGCCTGTCTTTTGTTTGTAAATATCTGGCAGTGGACCGGTTACAGCATGCTGATGTACTACACAAATATGCTGAATATTCCCCAGGATCTTTATGAGTCAGCAACCATCGACGGAGCAGGAAGCTTTAAACAGTTTATCTACATAACCTTTCCGCTTCTTCGCGGTACTCATATTACCCTGATCATTCTGGATATTCTGGGTGCTCTGAAGTTTTTCGATCTTTCTTATGTATTGACAGATGGCGGTCCGGCTCATGCTACTGAGACCTTTTCCACATATATATACACGAAATCCTTTAGCACCTTTCAGCAGGGACAGGCATCTACCATTGTTGTATATATGTTCCTGATCGCCATGGTGCTGACGGTTATTCAGCTGAAGATTTATTACAAAAAAGACAAGAAGGAGATGAGCTAGCTGATGAAAAATTCATTACCATATAAAATCATCACTCAGGTTATCTGTGTGGTTCTGCTGGTCATCCTGGTCTTTCCACTGTATCTGATGCTGGAAAAATCACTGGCTGTAAGTGGCTTTGGAAACTACGCAAAGGTGTTTGAATATTTCAACTTGATTCCAAATGTTATTACCAGTATCATTGTGGTAGGAGGAACGCTTATTGTTGTCTCAATTGTAGTTTCCATGGCAGCATACGCATTTTCCAAACTGGAATTTCCACATAAGCAGGCTGTTTATTATCTGATTCTTACAGGTATGATGATCCCTACATCTGCATTAATCTTTCCGCTTTATCAGATCGTAAGGGGACTTCATCTGAACAATACCGGATGGTCATTGGTATTTCCATATGCCACAGCAAGTGCCTGCTTTAATCTTATGGTTCTGACCAACTACTACAATGCATTGCCGGATGAACTGATCGATGCAGCGAAAATCGATGGTGCAAATAAGTGGACTACATTTATACAGATCATGCTTCCAATTGCAAAACCAGGTCTTGTTTTTGTACTGATCCAGACCTTTTTATCTGCATGGAATGAACTTCAGATGGCGATCATTTTCATTAATGATACTTCGAAACAGCCGCTTTCTGTTGTGCCGCTTCGGTTTGCACAGACAACTTCCAGTTCCGGCTTTACTATTAATAACCTGTTTGCAGCGTGTATTATCTGTCTTTTGCCGATTGCGGTTTTCTATATCTTTGCATCCCGGCAGCTGATGGCAGGACTTACTGCAGGAGCTGTGAAGGGTTAAGCTAAAGGACGGCCTGTTTTATGAAAAAAAATTCTTCGCACAAAACGCTTAGTATTGTGAAACGTATCAGCATTACGAATATTGGAATCTTTATCATTGCCTGTATCTTAAGTATTGTGGCAACTTTAAAGCTGAATGTGGAGTACCATATTGACCGGGATGCACAGATGATGAAGGTCTATATTTCCAATACCCTAAGTTCGATTGATAATACTCTGAAAGATATGGGAAGGGTTTCGCTGATCGCGTTTTCCGATCAGATGGTGCAGGATATTCTGAAAGGTACTGATTATTCTTTTGATGAGAAAATGGAGAACGAAGAGTATCTTACAAAACTCTATTCTTCTATGATTTCAATCAGGGATGATGTGCGGGGAATTTATATTTTTAATAATGAGGATATGGTGTTTTACAGTGATACCTGGAATCCATTTTTGGGATTTGACTGGAATGTAGAATCTTTTTTTCAGGATGTAAAGATAAATTCTGACCTTTCTACAAATATTTCGGGATGCCATATGTATGTGGGTACGCTGCCTGAGGGATTTAAGTACACACAGACTTATACAAAGAACATTTTCCAGGAGAATAATATTTATCTGGTCCGTCCCATCCGCAGTTTTTCCCCCTTTGAGGTAATCGGTTATATTGCACTGCGAACCCCTATCCTTACTTTGCAGAAAATATGCAGCAATTATCTGGAGGATAATATTTCCTATATTGTTGCTGACGAAAATAACAATATTGCATGCAGTTCCAATGAGAGGATCATCAGCCAAAATCTGAAGGATGTCTATCCAGAGCTACTGGATCATATGAATGGCGCAAAAGGATCTTTTAGTCTGACATTAAATCAGGAAAAATATCTCTGTGCGTATCAGCGTTCCGATTACAGCAACATGCTTCTGATCACTCTGAAAACATATGAATCCATTTATGATGAATTAAATATTCTGGTGATAACCTGTATTATAATCACTGCGATAAGTGCACTTGTTGTATTGTTCTGTGTATATGGTTTTACCAGGAAAAATCTGAAAAGACTTACGGATTTTTCCCTTGATATCCAGAATTTCCAGCCAGGAGATCTTACCAGGCAGTATGATGTGGGGTATATGGATGAGGTTGGCGTATTGAAGGATTCCTTTAACAAAATGATCCGCCGTCTCAATGATCTGGTTATTTCGGAATATCAGGCAAGGGATCAGCTTCAGAAGGCTGAAATTTCCGAACAGAAAATGGCTATGCTGTATCTGAAACAGCAGATCAATCCTCATTTTCTTTACAACACGCTGGATATGATCCGGTTGAAGGCGGCGATCAATAAGGATACGGAAGTATCACAGATGCTGATGAAGCTGGTCAGTTTTTACCGCTTGAGCACCAAGGTGCATGATTCTATGGTGACGGTCAGAAAAGAAGTGGATATGCTGGATGCGTATATGAGTCTGATGTGTTATCGGTACCCTGAGATCAGGTATCACTCGGATATTATGCCGGAAGCAATGGATATGGAAATTCCCAATTTTATTTTGCAGCCATTGCTGGAAAACAGTCTGATGCATGGTTTGAAGGACAGACGGTATCAGGGCTCGGTTACGCTGAGAATCTGTGTAAATGAACAGGATAACAGCGAATTGGATATCTGGCTTTCTGATGATGGAATCGGAATTCCGGATGACAAAATGGAAGAATTAAATGCGTATAATGCAAAAGACAGTGAAGCTCTTTACCGGGTGCAGACCCAAAGTCAGGGAGACCGCACACATCTGGGCGTGATCAACGTGATCAGCAGACTGAAGCTTTATTATCAGGAAAATGCAGAGGTCATTTATACGCGAAATAAAACCGGAGGAACTACTGTAAAAATAAAAATTAAGACAGCGAGTGAAAGACATGAATAATTGCAGAGTACTTTTAGCGGATGACGAGGCTGCTATTCTGGAAGGCTATAAATTGCTTTTTGATTGGGAAAAATATCAGTGTGAGATTGCAGGGACGGCTATGGATGGTCAGGAGGCTGTGGAGAAAGCGCGTGAACTGAAGCCGGATATTGTGATCATGGATATCAATCTTCCCAAGCTGAATGGCCTTGAGGCAATACGCGCTATTCAGGATACGGCTCCGGGGGATCATCCGATTTATATGATCGTGGTTACCGGATATGATGAGTTTTCCTATTGTCAGGAGGCTTTAAGGCTCCGTGTCTCGGACTTTCTTCTGAAACCTATTGATTTCGATGTTTTCGGGGAAGTTATTCAGGGAATTGTCCAGAAAATAATGGAGAATCCAAACCGGCAGCCTGTATTATCTGAAACGTTGAAAAAATAGTCGGTTATATCAATGAAAATCTCGAGAATGAGGATATGCGGCTGACTCTGCTTGCAGAAAATATGAATATGAATCCCAATTATATCAGCCAGCTGTTTAAAAAGGAGCTGGGATGTGGATATCATGCGTATTTGAACCAGGCACGTGTGGAAAAAGCTAAAATTTATCTGAGACAAACCAACGAGCCAATCACAGCTGTGGCAGAGAAAGTTGGTTTTAGTGATTATCGTATTTTTACGAAAATATTTAAGGGAATTGTAGGAGAAACGCCTTCACAGTTCCGAAAATAAACATATGGGAGGTAAAATTATGGTTTTAAAATTAAACGAGTTCCGTGACAAGCTGGCAGGATGCTGGGCTGGAAAAAATGTAGGCGGTGTTCTTGGTGCACCTTTTGAGTGTAAGAGAATGGTTCCTGATGTGGATTTCTATATCCAGGATCTTTCCATGGGACCACCTGCAAATGATGATCTGGATCTTCAGATCGTATGGCTGGCAGCAGTGGAGCGCTATGGCAGAAACGTGAATGCTCCATTCTTGGCGATTACTGGCTTTCCTATGTGATCCCAAACTGGGTTGAGTACGGAACCGGAAAAGCAAATCTGAAAGCCGGAATTGTTCCGCCTATGTGTGGTGATGTGGACAATACTTATAAGAACAGTAATGGCTGCTGGATCCGTTCTGAACTTTGGGCGTGTCTGGCACCGGGACATCCGGAAATTGCAACCAGATATGCATTTGAGGATGCAATTGTCGATCATGCAAACGAGGGAATGTATGGTGAAATTTTCACAGCTGCGCTTCAGAGTGCTGCGTTTGCAGAAAGTGACCGTGAGAAACTGATTGATATCGGACTTTCCTATATTCCGGAGGACTGCGCTGTTGCAAGAGCAATCCGTAAAACAGTAGAATGCTATCATAATGGCATTGATTATCTGGAAGCAAGAAAAATTGTGCACAATACTGCGCCGGGAACCTTTGGTATCCAGGAATACAAGCTGAGTGAGATTCCAAAGGAAAACAATGAGGGAATGGAGATTGGAGAGCCTGGCTTTGATGCACCAGAAAACGTTGCCTTTGTAGTACTTGGTCTTCTCTACGGAGAAGGTGATTTCGGAAAGAGTCTTATTATCGCCAATAACTGTGGTGAAGATACAGACTGTACCTGCGCAACTCTTGGCGCGCTTCTGGGTATTATTTATGGTGCTTCCGGACTTCCGGAGAAATGGACAAAACCACTTGATGACAAAATTGTAACCATGTGTATTGATAAAACAAGTCATGGAATCTGGGTTCCAGATACGGCGACAGAGCTGGCAGAGCGTATTCTCCGTGTGGTACCGGGCTTTCTGGGACAGGATCTCTGCGATGCTTTTGCAGAGGGCGGAATGACCATTGAGTGCCTGGAAAAAGATGCTCTGTTCTGCAATAAGACAACAGATTATCTGCCGTTGATCAACGGAAACGGAAAATCTGAGGAATTGCCGATCTGCGATCTGTGTGCTCTTTCTTCTTATGTGGCAAGATATCAGTTCCCCGCATTTAGTGTTATGGTGGATTATGAGGATTCTGTTTTCTTTACACCTGGCGAGAACAGAAAGTTTAAGATTAAGGTTGTAAATTCTAATACCATGAGAGAGCAGCAGTGGGTAAAAATCAAGCTGTATCTTCCAGAAGGAGCTACTGCTGTGGGTGCATCTACAGCAGAGCTGCCATTGAATAACCTGTATCTTTCCTGTGCAGAAAAAGAATTTGAAATCAATACAGAGGGCTTTAGTGACAGCCGGCTGGAGCTGATCGTGGATGTTTCCCTTACAGGAAGACATTCAAACGGACCTGTGAAGGTTGTGTTATTTGCGGGAAAATAAGGAGAATATAGAGTATGTATATTGCAATTGACGGAGGTGGAACGAAGACAGAATATCTGCTTCTGGATAAGCATTTCCAGGTAGTGGATTACTACCTGGGCGGTTGTCTGAACCATGATCTTCTGGGAAATGGGTGGGCAGATGTTTCGTTGGCTTTAAAAGCTTCCATAGATGTTTTGCTGGAGCGTAATGGCTTGACTGTTTCTGATATTGAGGCAGTTGCGGCTGGTATTTCCGGGCTGGATACTGCAGGGGATCAGCTGCAGGCTGATGAGTGTTTCTCTTCAGCTGGTATTTCCCGTTTTCTTGCAATTAATGATGGATATCTCCCCATTGCAGCCGAGAACCCGGCTGCGTGGGGAGTTTCTCTTAATTGTGGAACAGGAATGTGCTGTGCGGCAATTGATTCTTCAGGTAACCGGATCAAACTGGCCGGAATGGATGAATGGTCAGGGGACGCAGGGGGCGGAAACTGGATTGTGATGCAAATGTATCGCAAGGTTTACGAAAACCTGATTTTAAAGGATGTTAGTACACCGTTTGTAATGGAATATATGAAAGTGATGAATCTTGGCAGTAAGGTCGATTTTATAAATTCATGGTCAGATTTGAAAGACGGGGAGAATACAGAATGTAAGGTTCAGCATCGTAAGATCATCCGGCTTTTTTTTGAACTTCTCGAGCGCTCTAATCCAGAGGTGCAAGCTCTTGCAGATCAGATGATAAAGTGCGCGGCCTACACCATCGATGCTGCAGTTCGGGAGCTTCATTTTTCCGGTGAGAAAATTCCGGTATATCTTTCAGGCTCTATTTTGACCAAGGCTGCTTCCGCGGGGTATCTGTCGATGCTGAAGGAAGCTCTTTCCTGCATCTGTCAGGGGAAACTGGAGGTGCATATGTGCACGAAAAGGCCTGTGGAGGGGGCAGTGCAGCTGCTGAAAGGGTAAGAAAAAGAACAATAATATTATTATCCCAACATATTTGAGTATTTCCCAAAATGTGCTATTATTGGGAGAAAGAAAAGAACAAAATAGGATAGTAAAAAATAGCGCAGAGTGAGAATGTTGCAGATAGGAGCAAATGATGAATATATTTCAAGATATTTTACCATATGGCGTATTTGGAAAATCGAGAGCAATTAATGCAGAAAATCCCACAGGCGAAAAGGGAAAAGGAGGAATGGCTTCCAGTAATCTTGGAAAGGGAAGAAAGGGAAGTCCATGTCTTAAAAACGTAGAACCTGGAAGTACTACTGTGCTTGCGGATATTTCAGGATGTGGAGTAATTAATCACATTTGGATTACTGTGGATAATAAAACAACTGATGGAGACTGTTTTGTACTGAGGGATCTTATTTTGCGCATGTTTTGGGACGATGCCAAAAATCCGGCAGTAGAAGTACCACTGGGTGATTTTTTTTGCTGTGGATTCGGAAAAGAATGTTATATTAATTCCTACCCAATAGTAGTTGCACCATCAAGAGGCTTGAATTCTTATTTTTCAATGCCATTTAGAAAAAAAGCCAGAATTGAGCTGGTTAGCCAACATAAAAATGTAATCCCCGCGTTTTTCTATCAGATTGATTACTGTCTTTATGATACATTGCCAGATACCATGTTATATTTTTTCGCAAAATGGAACAGAGAATCTGTAACTGTTAAAAAGAAAGATTATACGATTCTGGATAATGTATATGGAAAGGGAATTTATGTAGGAACCTATCTGGCATTACAGACCTTGGAAAGATATTGGTGGGGAGAAGGAGAAGTAAAATTTTATTTGGATGGAGATGAGGAATTTCCAACCATCTGTGGAACTGGAATGGAAGATTACGTAGGAGGATCCTGGAGCTTTGCAAAAGAGAACCAGGAAAAAATGACAGAGCAGACGTATTCGACTCCGTTTCTGGGATATCCTTATTATTCTAATCATGATGATTTAACAGTTCATCCGTATCATAATGATGATTGTCCACCAATGCGTGGAATGTATAGATTTCATATTCCGGATCCGATTTATTTCCAGCAGAATATTAAAGTGACGGTTCAGCAAATTGGAATGTCCCATAATGGGTTATTTGAGCGTCAAGACGATGTTTCAAGTGTAGCCTACTGGTATCAGGAAGACAAGGAGATTACAGAATATTGTCCACTGCCGCCGAAGGAAGAAAGATGGCCGAGGTAGAATAATTATGGAGCAGGCTCTTGACAGAGCCATCAAAAGATCAGAAATTGAAGCAAAACAGTTATACGGCAATTCAGATAGATTTTCTTACTTCATCATGGGAAATGTAATAAGATGTCTGTATAGTTGTAAAGGAACGAAAAAATTGTATATTATTATTGAGAAAAAGGGGCTGGAGTATTCCAGTCCCTTTGAAGCTTATTGTAACGCACATCTTGCAGAAAGCCTTTTTCAAACAGGCTCAAGAGAATTATTTTGCCACTAGTACAGCGAATATTAAGTAACCACCATATTGACTTGTCTGATTTTTCATATGCTGCGTCAATATTGCTTTTTGAGTGGATGTCACTTTCAAAAAATGAAAATTTCAATTGAATTCTATTTATTTTTTACAAACAGGAATGCACCGCCAGCCAGAAGCAGAAGTGAAAAAATGATTGAAAAAACAGATGCTCCAATACCCGGTACACCGCCCTGTTTAATGGCTGTTTCCCGATCCATTGCATCTTTTAGCAGATTATCTGTGATTTCCGGTACCGATCTGAGTGTCTGTCCGTCCTGTATGCCAAGTGCTGTTACAGTGTCTCTGGTTTTGAAATCAGAGGCGTTGTAAAAATAATGGAAATCATTTTCGACATGAGTTCGCTGTGTCTGTGACAATGGTTCTATGAAATCCTTCTGCGTAAAATCCTAATCCTGCGTATGGGCATAACCGGCAGTATTCAATTCATTCTCATCATACTGCGCCCATGTTGAATTCGTTCTGATAGCATCAATAAAATCCTGTGAAAGTGTATAATCGCCAACCTTACCTTCTCCGATAAAAGTCTTTTCAGAAGTTGTCATGCCCCACTTCAGAACACCGTATAGTTTTTCTTGTTCAGTTAATTGGTGTAGCTTTTGCTTCACTATTCCCGAGGCAAATGGCTTACAAACATTACCAGAGATTTTGAGTGATCAGGAGTTATTGTGACAAGATTATTCTGAAAAGCCAAGAGAGTGACATCCATGGCACAGCTGTATGATAAAACTGCTGCATATGCGAGCTCCTTGTATGTACTTACGACACTGCTGTTTAACACACAAAGGCCAGCAAATCCGCATTTAATTTTCTTTAAGGAAAATGATTACGAGTTTACTGGTCTTTGTGTGTTACTTCTGGTTGGAAGATTTTGCAGTCTTGGAATTGTTATGTATAAGTTCCATATCTTGTGTTGTAATATTCAGGTGCTTACGCATTTCTTCAACAGCAGAACTTGGGTTACGCATTTCGAAGCACAGGAGAATACGTTCATGAGGTTCTACCGCATTTTTGTAGACCATTTTATTGGTAAAAGAGTCACCACGGTAAATTCGAAAACGCTCCAGTAATTGTTTATTTATATTGATCAGCAGTTGGTTATTGGTGAAAGTAATTATTTTTGTATGAAAAAGTTCATCCAACATGATCATCTTCAGCATATCGCGTTTTTCTGTAGCTTCTACAAAGGAAGTATGAATTTCACGGAGTTCCCGGATCTGCTTGTCTGTTGCACGTTCAACTGCCAGACGTACGGAAAGAGTTTCAATAGCCATACGTACTTCCATAAAATCATAAAATTTTACACCTTCAACGTCATACCACAGGGAACTATTATCAGTACTTTTCTGATAGTTGGCAACGAAAGCTCCTTTTCCTGGACGAATTTCCACATATCCTATTGCTTGGAGAACTCGGATTGCCTCACGAACGCAGGTCCGACTGACACCCATTTGGTCACAGAGCTTCATTTCAGTGGGCAGTTTTTCCCCAATTTTATATTCTCCGGACATGATCATTTCTTTTATATCTGCAACTACTGAATCAGTAATGGACATTCGTTGTATCGCTTTCATAGGAATCTCCTTTTGTTATTTATATAGTTTATTGTAAATTTAGCGCGTAAAAAAATCAATTGATTTTAACGAAAATCCAGCTGAAATTAGTCAATTATATTTATAAAATTTGTTGCATTGATTTACTTAATTTCATCAAATCTTCCTGAGAGTGAATATTTGTGTTCTTGGCTACTATCGATAGGAAAAAATCCAGATTCTCTTTTGAGGTAGGATAACCAAGATCCTGTAAAGTGAGAGGCATATTCATATATCTCATGGCATTGCGTACGCGCTCAATTTCAGATTGCTCCATTTGATTGAAGGCCATTTGAACTAATAAGCCCACCGCTACAATTTCTCCATGAAGAAAATTTTGTCCTTCTTCAGTATGATAGTTTCGCATGAAATCATAGGTGGCATGTGCTATGGCAAGTTGGCCAGAACCATCTGCAAATCCGCTTACAATAGAAGTGTGCAGAAGGTTGGTAAGGATTACATCCTTGAAGCGTGATGCTTGATTTCCCTGAGAATACAGGTCAGTATATTCTCCAAGTAAAAAATCATAAATGATTTTGGCATTTACCACCTGAATATATTCTTTGAGCTGGCAATCTCGGTAAGAAGATATATTTAGCTGATGGAAACTTTCTGGATATTTGGCCAGAGAATCCATGATACCGGATGCAAGCAGACGTCTTGGCGCGGTGGCAATCAAGTCCATATCGGCGATGCATACATCTACTTCTTTTTTTAGATTTACAGCAGGTTCTCGTTGACCTTTATCGTTGTACATAATACAGGTCATAGAGGTTGCAACACAGGTTGCAATGGAAGTGGGAACTGTAATAACAGGCAGACCGGAAAAAACAGAAGCACATTTTACATTATCAAGACATCTACCACCTCCAATACCAACTAAAACAGTGAAACCTTCATTTAATGCTTTTTTTGAATAATATTCTGCCTTTTCCTTGGTACATTGGTCGTGGTGAGTGATAAGTTCAAAGTTAGAAGCAGAAAGCATATTCCCGGCAATAAGGTTAAAACTGGATAGGGCGTGTTCGCCGCCTACGATCAAAGCTTTTCCACCAAGACGTAAAATTTCGTCAGGAAGCTGAGATAATACATTTTTGCCATAAAAGAACTTACCACAACCTACTTTTAATGCAGATAATTCACTCATATTGGTTAACCTCCATTCCTTTACTGTCAATAGCAGTGATTTTTATGATGTTTTATTGTATGAAGATGTGACATCATACAATCTATAAATACATTATATTTGTATATATTAAAAAAGTCAATCTCAATATTGAAATAAAAAACATAAAATTATATAATAATGCACAATATAAATAACACATTAATATTAAAAATATAACAAAATGTAATATGTTTAATAAAAACTATTGACTTTTTTTGTATGAATCACTATACTTCGAATTACAGAAACGACATCATACAATCATACAAAAAAGGAGGAAAAATGAAAAATTTTGAAGGTATTATCCCTCCAATTGTTACACCGTTTACAAAAGAGGGAGAAATTGATGAGCGTAAGATACGCAAAGAGATGGAAATCTGCATGAAAGCTGGTGCGAACGGATTAAGTGTAGCAGGGAGCACAGGCGAAGGTCCCACATTAAATGATTCAGAGCTTGTTCAACTGATCAAAATTGCGAAGGAATATCTTGATAAAACCCAACCTCTGGTTTGCGGTATAATGCGCACCTGTACAAGAGATGCTGTTAATGCCGGGATTAAGGCAAAGGAAGCAGGTGCAGACGCGATCATGGTTACTCCCACTGCATATAATGTTCTTGTTCCAAATGAAGAAGGCATGTTTGACTTTTACAAAACCATTTCTGAAAAGGTAAAGCTGCCGATTATTATTTATAATGTGATTCCCCAGAATACAATTTCTCCGGAACTTTTTGGAAAATTACTGGAAGAAACAGAATATGTAATGGGAATCAAACAGAGTGTTGGTGGAATTCAGGCTTTATATGCGGATATTATGGAAGTTGGTGGAAAAGGAAATGTGTATGCTGCTACAGATGACATGATTTTTTCATGTTTTGAGCTTGGAGCTTCAGGTGCGATCAGTGCTATTTTATCTTTGTTTCCAGAAGAATGTGCGGATATGTGGAGGCTGGCAAAACAGGGAAAACATGAAGATGGTCTGGCAATTCAGAATTGCCTGTATAAAAAATGGAAATGTCTGGGTGGAAATCAGTTCCCCATTCGTTTAAAGTATGCGCTTAGTGTACTGGGAAGAGATGGAGGATATTGCAGAAGCCCTATAACATATCTGCCTGAATGGGAAAAAGAAATGATAAGGAAAGCCTTGGAAAAATAAAGCCAGTGAATGACTTTATAAATAAATAATAAATTAAGAGAAAATGGAGGAAAAAAATGAACAAATTCGTTAGCAAATATGGACAGATACTTTTGCCATTAATTACACCTTATGGTGAGGGTGAAGAAGTAAATTATGAAGCCTACACAGAGCTGATTCATTATCTGATTGAGAAGGATCTGTGCGATTCCCTGATTGTAACAGGAACTACCGGTGAAGCTAGTCTCCTTACCTTCGATGAGAGAGTAAAGCTTATGGAAACAGCAGTAAAAGCAGCTGATGGACGTAAACCGGTTATTGCAGGAACTGGCTGTGCATCTACTAAAGAGACCATTGCACTGACAAAAGAGGCTGAAAAGCTGGGAATTGAGACCTGCTTAATTGTATGCCCGTTTTATAATAAACCTACACAGGAGGGAATTTATCAGCATTTTAAATCTATTGCAGAAAATACAACTTGTAATATCTTGCTGTACAATATTCCGATTTTTGTAGGTGTGAATATAGAGGCAGAAACTGTTTCCAGACTGGCTGAAATTCCTAATATTGTGGGAATTAAAGATGAAGCTGGAATTAATCCAACACAGGTAACTGATTTCTTCTTGGCAACAGAAAAAATCGATCCTGAATTTGCTATTTATAATGGCGATGATGTTATGCTGCTTCCAACAATTGTTCAGGGAGCCATGGGACTGGTAAGTGGTGGAGCTCATATATTTGGACATGAGATCCGTAAAATTTTTGAATGCTTTGCTGAAGGAAAAAATGAAGAGGCGAAAGAATTATTTATTCCGTTATATCGTTTCTGCAAAACAACAGGACAGAACGGAAGAATTCTTCCAAACTCTATTATGCGTCCTGCTGTAGAGTTAGTAACAGGCATTAAGCTTGGTCCGGCCAGAAGCCCTCTGGCACCGGCAACAGATGAAGAAATGTCAGTCACCATTAAGGTGCTTAAGGAAATTGGTAAGCTGTAATCTTGAAAGATAAGCGCTTCAGAATATTTCTGAAGCCGCAGAAAAGGATCTAATTCATAGGTGATTTCAGGAAAGGATGGAAAATGTCATGGGAAAACTCGAGGAAAAATTAAGCGCACCGTCCAGTGAATACAGAAGCGTTCCATTTTGGTCTTGGAATGATGAACTGGATCTTAATGAACTGCAATGGCAGATTCATGAAATGAAAGAAAAAGGAATTGGTGGTTTTTTCATGCATGCTAGGGGCGGGCTTAAAACTCCCTACATGAGTGAGAAATGGATGAAATGTGTAAAAGCATGTATAGAAGAGGCAAAACAATTGGACATGGAGGCTTGGTTATATGACGAAGAGGGCTGGCCAAGTGGTTTTGCAGGAGGTGCTGTTCCGGCACTTGGTGAATATTATTATATGCGCTGGATGGAGTGCGAGAAAGTTCGTGGATATGAAATCAGACCAGATGAGATGATACTTGGAATATATGATGAATCCGCTCACTTTCTTGGAAACAAGATCAAAAAGATTAAAACTGAGGATGTTTGGGTTTATGTTATAAAAGAAAAAATGAATCCATATTATGTGGATGTTTTAAATTCAAAAGTAGTAAAGAAATTTTTAGAATTTACCCATGAAGTATATAAAAAAGAATTAGGAGAAGAGTTTGGAAGAAATATGCCAGGCTTTTTTACAGATGAACCTCAGTTTGCAAAATTAAAGATACCATATTCTTTAATTTTACCGGAATATTTTAAAAAGGTTAATGGATATGAATTGACAGATGCTTTGCTTTCGTTATTTGAGGATACGCCTGATGCGGGAATACATCGTTATAATTTCTGGAAGGTCATTTCAGAGTTATATACCAATGGTTATATGAAAACAGTAGGGCAGTGGTGCAAAGAAAACGGATGCAAATTAACCGGACATGTCATGAGGGAGGATTCCTTGTTGCTTCAGATGCAGGCAACAGCCGGAGTGATGCCTTCATATGAGTATATGGATATGCCGGGAATCGACTGGTTAAGAAGACGGATATCTTCACCTCTAACCCCGAAGCAGGTAGGAAGTGTCGCAGCACAGCTTGGAAAAAACACGTAATTACAGAAAGCTTTGCAATGACAGGATGGGATTGCAGCCCGGAAGAATTAAAGTGGATTACACAATGGCAGTACGTAAACGGAGTAAACAGAATGTGTCAGCATTTGCAGTCTTATAGTATACGGGGCTGTCGAAAACGTGATTTTCCACCATCTTTGTTTTACCAGCAATCATGGTGGGAGGAATATAAAATATTTTGCGACTATATAGCACGGCTGGGTGTTTTGCTGACAGAAGGTTTATCAGCTGCTGAAGTTTTACTTTTACATCCGATGCACAGCGCCTGGATGTTGTATGATGGCAAAGAGGAAGGTCCTGTTGTTGAATTTGGAAATAAATTTGAAAGTTTATCACAGACACTGTCAGATTATCATATTGAACACCATTATGGTGATGAAGACATAATCAAAAAGTATGGAAAAATTGGAAATGGAAAGTTTATTGTGGGACAGTGTGAATATAGAACTGTCATACTTCCGGATATGCTATGTATAGAGGATAGTACCGTAAAACTGTTGCTTCAGTTTGTAGAAAATGGAGGCCATGTTTTTTCTGTGGGAAGTTTCCCAAAGTATATACAAGGTGGAAAAAATAGTCTGCTGGATGAACTGTATCAGAAGATTGAAAAAATAGATGTTGTAAGTTTGAAAGAAAAGTTATGGAAGATTCTCGAGTTTCCTATATCAGTAACGGAAAATGGAAGTGAAGTTGTAAATATACATTATCAGTTGAGAAAATGTGGAGAAATGAAAATTTTATATCTGGTCAATCTGAATAGAAACGGAAATTACTCTATTTTACTTCAATGTCCAGGTGAAAATGAAATTACAGAATACAAAGTGGAAGAGGATGCAAAGCAAAAATGTTGCTGTATTTATGGAGATAAAGTTACAAAATTGCAGATTAAAATGAATGAAATGGAGGGAAAAGTATTTTTTATAAAAGAACGGGAAAATAAAAAAGATGAAGATTTAGAAGATAACAAAGAAATATATAGAGAAAAAGAAACTATTGTCCTGGAACAAGGTGGCAGTTGGAAGCTTGATTGGGCAGACTGGAATTCTTACACTCTGGATCGATGCAGTTATCGCATTGGCGATGGAGAATGGAAGGATGAAGTAAATACCATACAGATTATGGAAATACTTTTAAAACAGAAAAGGCCTGTAAATGTTTCTTTGAAATATAAATTTGTTGTAGAAACAGAACCTCAGTTGCTAGAAGAGATGTTTCTGGCTGCAGAGACTGGTAAAGAACTTCATGCTGAGATAAATGGAGTAAAATTAGAACTGGAGGAATGCGGATGGTGGAAGGATAAGAGCTTTCGGAAATATCGGATATTGCCATATATCAGAAGAGGATCTAATGAAATTATTTTGAATATAGACTTTTATCAGTCTAAAAAGGTTTATGACGTTCTGTTTGGCGAAAATGTGTTGGAAACAGAGATAAATAAGCTTACCTATAATACGGAAATTGAAAGTGTATACCTTATAGGTAAATTTGGGGTATATAACAGAAATGGATTTACATACGCTTGGAGAAAAGGTTTGAGTTGTGATTCACAGTTTGTGATCCGACAATTGCCGGATACTTTGTATGGAGATGATTTTACTTCTCAGGGCTTTTGCTTTTTTGCAGGCCGCTTGCGCATAAAACAGAATATTTTTATTTGTCCGTGGGATGATTCCAGGGGAGTAAAGATAGAAAAAATCGCAGGAAAAAGATACATATACAGATTTAATCGTCCTAATGCAATGACTGCTATATTGTATATCAATGGAAAATTGGTAAAACAATTTATGTGGGCACCATTTGAATGTGATGTTACGGATTATTTAAAAGATGGTGTAAACGAATTTATGTGGGAATTATTTGCATCAAATCGTAACCTTTTGGGTCCGCATCACCATATTGACGGTGAGTTGTATGCTGTCTGGCCTGCCAGTTTCACAGATACACCAACTGTATTTCTGGCAGATGATCGAAATGTCTGGTCAGATTTATACCATTTTGTAAAATTTGGAATGTAGGAGGTACGGGAATGAAAAAAGGAAAAAAAGTATCAAAATTAGCTTTTCATGAAGCATTAAGAGGGTATCTTTTTATTGCTCCCGCTCTCATCCTTTTACTTGGACTTTTATTCTTGCCGATGGTGAAGGGATTTGGGTATAGCCTGACAGATTTTAATATTCTGAAAAACTGGGATTATAATTTTATTGGTCTGGAGAATTTTCAGAAAATATTAAAAAATAGGGATTTCCCTGTGATCTTGAAAAATGAGGTGTTCTTTGCTTTGACAGTTACTGTCATTACCGTGATAGTTTCAATATTGATCGCACTTTTACTGAACAGTGTAAAACGGTGCAAAAATATTGTGAGGGCGTTAGTGTTTATGCCCTGGGTCTTACCAGAAGTAGTAGTTGGATCCTTATGGAGATGGCTGCTTAATGGGGAAAAAGGACTGATTAATTCCGTGCTGGTGGATTACTGGCATGTATTGCCGGAGCACATCCAGTTCTTCTCTTCATCACTGTCCCTTATTTCAGTTTGCATGGTATACATATGGAGAACTTATCCGTATGTGACAATTATGCTTTCAGCAGGACTGCAGGGAATTGACAGAGGACTTTATGAAGCTGCTTCTATTGATGGATGTGGAAAAATAAAACAGTTTCGGTATGTAACATTGCCAGGGTTGAAATATGTATTATCTATCTGTTCTTTAATGGCTATGATATGGACAATGAATGGTTTTGGAATTATCAATATTCTGACTGCCGGCGGTCCGGGAGTATCGAGCACTACGCTACCTATGGTGATTTATAAGACTGCGTTCCAGAAATTCAGGTTTGGTCTGGCATCCGGATATTCGGTTATTCAGTTTTTTATCATTATGGTTTTTGCATTGATTTACCTGAAAATGACAAAAGCAACAAAAGAAGAGGAGGCGTAGACAATGAAAAAATATATATTAAGTATATTAAAAGTCCTGTGCCTTGTTGCAATTCTGTTTGTTGCACTGTTTCCGTTAGTGTGGATGGGGATAACATCTGGAAAAAGTATGACAGAGCTGTTAAAGATTCCAGTTACGATTCTTCCGGAAAAGTTAGATCTTTCTTCTTACTATGAAGTATGGGTTCAAAAGCCATTTCCAAGATATATCTGGAATTCAGTGAAAATTTCAGCAGTTGCAACAGTAACTGGAATGATTGTTGCCAGTCTGGCAGCATATGGATTTGCAAAATTCCGTTTTCCACTGAAAAAATTCTGGTTGATGTTTGTTTTGGTGGCACAGATGTTTCCAAGTACATCTGTAATTATTCCACTTTTTTCTACTTATAAATCTTACGGTTTATATGATACACATGTGGGATTAATGCTGCTGTACAGCACCATCAGCCTAGCATTTTCCATTTGGATGATGTATGGATATTTTAAAGGAGTCCCAAAAGAATTAGAAGAGGCAGCCAGAATTGATGGATGCGGAGCTTTGAAAATATTTATAAATGTAATTTTACCTATTTCAAAACCAGGTATTGCGGCTGTTGGAGTATATGCATTTATGTGTGCCTGGAATGAATATCTTTATAGTTTAATTCTGTTGACAACAGAAGAAAAATATACAATTTCACTGGGACTTTCCAGATTTATAACTGAGTTTGGTACATACTGGAATCAGATGGGAGCAGCATCTATTATTGTAACAATTCCAACATTGCTTATTTTTATGCTGCTAGGAAAAAATCTGATAGAGGGTCTGACTGCAGGAGCAGTTAAAGGGTGAAAATGATTTTCTTTGAAAACATAGTGGGGGTTTTTCAAAGCTGATCAAAATAAAAATAATTTTCTAAAGGAGGAAGCAAAATGAAACACAAGTTAATGGCAGCTGTTCTGGTGGGAACAATGGTAATGTCAACAGTAGGTACGACAACAGTCTTAGCACAGGAAAACGACAAGATCGAACTGGACATGTGGGTATTTGGAGGCTTGTCAGCAGAGCCTGTTGTATTCCAGGAAATGGCAGAGAATTTTAATAATTCACAGGATAAGATCCATGTAACTGTAACTGCTCAGGAGTGGAGCAGCAGACAGGAAAAAATTGTAACCGCACATCAGGGCGGTGCGGATACAGCTCCGGATATGTATGTATTTGGTCCCTGTATTGAAGATTATGGCGTAAAGATGGGAATTATTTCACCGGTTGAGGATGTTCTTCCGGAGATTGCTAATCAGGTAAAGGAACTTTTAATTCCAGAAGTAGTAGATGTGGGGTCAAAGGATGGAAAATTATGGACGATTCCTTCATGGGTGGATTTGTCTCCATATATGATGTATAACGTGGAAGCATTAAAGGCAATCGGATTGACAGAAGAAACTGTGCCGAAGACCTGGAGTGAGTTTAAGGATGCAGCTGTTAAGTTCAAAGAGGCTGGATATATTGGCTATTCAATTCCAATGAGTATGGATAATTATTCAGACATGAATAATGAATTTAATTACTGGAACTGGCAGCTGGGCGGTGCACCTATGAACGATGATGCTACTGTAATGACTATGAATGATGAGCATGCAATCGCTACTGTGGAGTTTTTGAAGTCCATGTATGATGCAGGTACTTTTTCAGATGGTGCAGAGACAGAAACTTATATGGATCGTCATGAAGAATTTTTTGGAGGAATCAGTGCAACTAATATCGGTTACACCTACATAAATGGAATTATCACTGATATGGAAGTAAGTGATGATCTTGATTATATTATGGCTGATATGCCAAGACCGGATGAGGGGACTGCTATTGATGAGGATAAGGCGTTCTACAGAATGATCAGTTCAAATCAGGAAATCAGTGTTTCTTCTATTTCTGAGAATATTGATGCATGTGGAGAATTTCTTCAGTATCTTATTGATGAAGACTATTGGCATAAATGGGTAACTGAGGTAGGTGCAAGAACTCCTGCAGATAAAGCATCTTATGAAGATGATGCGCTTCGGGCAGAAACACAGGCTGTGCAGCCAGATCTTGTGAAAATGTATGATGAAGGTACATTAATGACAGGTGTGAAGCCAAAACCAAGTTATGGAGGTGTTACTGAAATACAGACAACTATGTCTCAGTATCTGGTGGATATAATTACCGGACGTTACGACAGCGTGGAAGAAGGACTGAACGAACTGAATACAGAGTGTCAGGCTCTTCTGGATGAGTATAGTGAAGAATAAGAAGAATTGTAAATTATTTCATATAGCAGGCAAAGAACATTCTTTGCCTGCTATCAGTGCAATAAGGAGGTGACCGGACTTTTATGGAAATTATCAGTAACAATACCATGGAGTCAAAAGGGGTAATTGAGAAAAATGAAATGTTTTTCTGGGATAATGTTGAGTATTCATTGCCAGCGGGAAATGAAGAAAGAAAGTGGAAGGGAGAGTGGATTTGGGCTCCAAAGGATAAATATCCGGAATTTCAGGAGTGTGTTCCAACCCTTTTTTGCAAGGAAAAAAAGAATTTTGGTGTTTTTATCTTTCAGAAAAAATGGAATATTGAGAAAAAAATAGATAATGCTAGTTTATTTATTGCAAGTGAAGGTGGATATAAAGCCTATATAAATGGCAGAGTAATTGGGTTTGGAAACGCACAGCCAGGCGGTGATTATGGTAATTGTGAATCTCTGAAATATAAGTTCTTTGAAAAATATAATATTGCCGATTATTTGATCCAAGGGGAAAACGTTATCTCTGTTAGGGTGTGTCTGGGACCAGTTGTATTATCAGAAGTTTGCTGCACAAAAGGGGGACTCAGATGCGATTTACTTCTAAAAGCAGAAGATGGAACGGTATTGAATTTTGGAACCGATGATACATGGAAATGTATTAGGGAAGAGTGTTATATTGAGAGTAATATATGGAATGGGCTTAGACAACTGGAGACAGATGAATATTCTTACATAGAAAATGGGTGGTATAATGCAGAAAAAGTGCAGGATATAGCTTGTTTTCCAAAGCTTTATGAAACTCCAATCCCAAATTTGAGATATGTAAAAAAGAAACCGCTGGATTTAATAAATCCATTTGCAAAAGAAAGAATTATTTGGAAAAAGGACTTTTCTGAAATTATTATAAAGAAAGGGTCACCTATATCATTCTGGCTAGACTTTGGAGCAATTTTTTGTGCTGTTCCAGGAATGACTATTGTGGGAAATGAAGATGCAAAAATTGTGCTTCACATGGAAGAATTTCCAGGAAAAATTGAAAGAACTGGTACGACAGAAACATATATTCTTGGACAAGGAAAAAATGAAATAGAATCTTTAAGACGACATAGCATTCATTATATTCAGATAGTGATCAGTAATTTTGAAGAAGATATCATACTGAAAGAGCCGCAAATATTGGTTAGCGTTTATCCATCGGAAATGCCAGGGGAATTTCATTGCAGTAACAAAAATCTGGAAAAGATATATCTCTTAGGATGTAGGACGAACCAGATCTGCAGGCAGACCTATCATATGGATTCACCTATTCATCAGGAGCCGCTTGGTTGTATGGGGGATTATATGATTGAAAGTCTTATGAATTATTATACGTTTGCTGATCCTTTTCTTACAAGATTTGATATTCTGAAAATTGCAATGTATTTGAAAGACAGAAACTATAAAATGTTCCATCCGAGTTATTGCCTTCTTTTTATTCAAATGATGTGGGAGTATGTTCTATATACAGGTGATAAAAATTTAAGGGAAATTATGGCAGAAACGACAGAAGGGATTTTGAATCTGTTTCTTGAATATGTGGGAGAAAATGGTTTGGTAGAACGAGCTCCAAATTACATGTTTATGGACTGGGTTAAGGAGAAAGAATTCAACCGTCACCATCCGCCCAAATGTATGGGACAGGGATATATGTCGGTTTTGCTTGTGGGAGCACTTGAATGTAGTAAAAATCTTTTGGAATTAGTTGCCGGATATGAGGAAAAAAACTGCTATTATCAGAATAAAAAGAACGAAATAAAGGTGGCAATCAACAAATTGTTGTGGAAAGATGAAAAGCAGTTATATGTGGACGGGTTGTTCGATGCAAAAGAAAAGAAAGCAACAAAATGGCTTCCAAATGATGTTGATGAGGAATTTTATAGTCAGCATATGAATACATTAGCTGTTTTATTTAATATTGCGCCCAAAGAAAAACAAATGGCTGTAATGGAAAAGGTAATGGAAGATAAAAGCCTGTCACAGGCACAGCCTTATTTTATGCATTTTATTTTTAATGCACTGGCGAAAACAAATTTATTTAACAAATATGGAATCACACAATTAGAGAGATGGAATACATTGATGTTGGAAAATCCATCTGGATTAAAAGAAGTATGGAATGGCTTTGATTGTGACTATTCTCATGCGTGGGGAGGTACACCTACTTATCAAATGCCGGCACGAATTCTTGGAGTTGAGCCTGTGGAACCTGGTTTTAAGACTTTTTCTTTTAAGCCATGTCTCCCAGAATCATTAGAGGAAGCAACTGGAAAGATTCCGACTCCTTATGGATCTATTTCTGTAGGCTTGAAGTGGGAGAATAATATACTGAAAAAGGAAATTGATTTTCCAAAGGAACTTAAGATGCTAGAGCCTGTTTGAAAAATCATTCCCGCAATCTGCACGCCCCACTTTGCGGTATATTTCACCCGAATTCGGTTGGGGCTGTCGGTTAATAGCAAATTTCGGCATCCCCAGTAGTAATTGAAAGGATCCCAGCAGGAACAAGGCTTGTTAGCCTTCTACCTTGCGAGGGATCCTTTTTTCTATGAAAGATGAAATTTATTTTTGGCCGCAAAAATCCCTTATCTGGATTTTTACAGCCGCACTTTTGATCAGGCTGTTTTTTCTGTTGTTTTTCCCTCAAATTTCTTTAGTTTTTCATTGAGAAAACGACAGTATTTATATTCCTTCCGATTGCATACAACATGAATTCTTTGTACACTTTATCTGCAGAACGGTAATTAAAACGGCGGAAGTTTTCGTTTTCTTTGATATCACCGAAATGTCCTTCCGTCTGGATTGAACGTGTCTGCCGTTTCAGGATCCCGCGCTCACTTTGGATGTTTGCATGGGATTTTTCACGCAGTTCTTTCCACTGTTCATTGATCTTCATCACCTTGTTTTTCTCAGCATCCTTTTCGGCATTATATTTATACAGACAGCGGGCTTTATGTTTGCATCCACTGCAGTCGGCGCAGCTGTATACCTCTAAGGTTTGGGTATAACCTCCTTCCTTATGTATTTTCAATTTAGGACAGTTAATTTTATCGTCCTATTAAAGTATAGCCCTCCGGAAATATTTATGCAGTTATTGGATTCCCTGCAAACCTTTTTTACAATACATCGATACCTACCTGTATTATCGTATTGAAAAAGCATAGAGACGGAAGAGATTGATATAAATGGATTGCTTGCAGATATGACGAAAACAGATGAGAAGTTAGAGCAGGTGCAGGGAGAATTTTTAGGACTTCTTAAGGAACTGATATCATCGGATGCGAGTATTATGGCATCCCTGAAGGATCTCATTGGGAAAATGGAGGGGTGACAGGTATGAGAAAACCGGAAATTAGATTCAATGGGTATACAGACGCTTGGGAACAGCGTAAGTTTGGTAGTTGGCTGTAAGAGACGAGAAATAAGACAACGGTTGAAGATGAAGATACATTGTTTTCTTGTGCCATTGATGGTATGCATCTTAACTCGGAACTGTTTAGTTATTTTAGAGGTTCGTCAAATATTGGATATTTAAAAATCAAGAAAAATGAGTTGATTTTGTCAACGCAAAATTTGCATCTTGGGAATTGTAACGTGAATTTGCGTTTTGAGCATGGCATAGTTAGATAAGAAAAAGACAGTGGAGAGTGTAACCCTAACCGCGAGTTACACTCTCCACTGTTCTTTACAACATCAATCGTTTCTATTTGTCATCATTTTCCTTCATCTCTGTCATAGTCAGATACTCGTAGCCTGGTTGGAAGCTGTGGTTTTTGGAGTGTTTGTAGTATTGTATGAAAATACGATCCATGATGTTTGGAATCTGGGTTTCGATTGGCTCAAACAGAATGATCAGGTACTGCATGGCACTATAACGGGTGCAGACATCAACACGGCGGATAGTCTGGCGGATGGATTGTTCCATCTGGGAAAGTGCCTGCTCAATTTCCTCAATGTGAGGAAGCGTGTCAGCGGCAGTTTCCATGGTAACCATTACCAGGTAGCAGCGGCAGTTGCTTCGTATGATCAGCTGGTTCATGTATTCATACTGCCTGGAAAAATCCCGGTAGTTAAGATCCAGGGCACCTGCGTAGCTTCCGCTTTGGCGGAGGGAATCTGCAATCTGGTGAAGATCTCTTGCAATGCTTGCAGAGCCAGGTGCCTGGTAGTTAATCTGCTGATAGAAGGAAAACTGGTTTTTCCCATTCTGTTTCACAAAATACAGAGCCTTATCTGCCTTGGCGTAGCAGTCTGCGAAGGTGTCACCAATGGTACACAGGCAAAGACCGGCAGAAAGGGACGCATAGCGGATTTCTGTATCTGCCTGTGCAATGGCGTGGAACTGTTTAAACAGTTGCGCCATGGTGTCTGAAACAGATTTTGCAGTTACGTCCGGAAGAAAAAGAAGAAATTCGTCTCCGCCCAGACGACAGGCGAGTCCGTCAATTGTATAACGGGAAAGCAGATTGCCGAGATTTTTCAGAGCCCGGTCGCCTGCCTTATGCCCATGAATATCGTTGATTTTTTTCAGATTATCCATATCCAGAAAAACAAGGCAGCCGCTGTGATCTTTCATAAATTCGGCGATCAGTTGTTCTCCAAGGGTTCGCATAGGAAGTCCGGTGAGCAGATCATAATGCTTGGTCTCTTCCTGGTTCTTTATGGTGGTAACCACATCGGAAATAAATTTGCTGATAGTATTGTCAATTTCAGGCTGTACGGCAGCGTTTGTTTCCGGTGAAAGCTGGTTATCCAGAACCAGGCGGTTTTCGTCTATCAATTTCAAAAATACATCTGTAATTTCCGGATCAAACTGTTTCCCGCGGTTCTTACTGATTTCCTCCCGGATCATTTCCGGAGGAAGTGCATTTCGGTAAATTCTGCGGGAATTCATGGCATCATAGCTGTCTGCCATTGCGGTGATGCGTGCATGAATGGGAATTTCGATACCGGAAAGCCCGTCTGGATATCCATTTCCATCATACCGTTCGTGATGATTTCTGGCCACTTCAACAATATGAGGGACAAAGGTAATATCCTTCAGTATTTCTGCACCGATGACGGTATGTTTTTTTATCAGATTATACTCGTCATCTGTAAGTCTGGAGGGCTTGTTTAAGATCAGATCCGGAATACCAATTTTTCCAATATCGTGAAGGTAAGCGGCATGCTTTAACTGCTGGATTTCCTCTGAAGACCATCCAAGCTCGGCTGCAATAAGTGCGGCATATTCTGCAACCCGGTAGGAATGTCCGCGGGTGTACTCGTCCTTAGCCTCGATGGTGGTGGACAAAGTCTGCATCATTTGCAGGGAAAGGAGCTCTGTCTGCTTCTGTTTGCGTTCCAGTTCCTGTTGCTGGCGCTCATTCTCTATACGCTGGATGCTTCGAAGAGTCCGGACAATGTTGACAAACAGCAGAATGAGCATTCCAATGCCGATAAAAAGACCAGACAGGGATGTGACAAAATATACAGAGACACATTCAGCAGCAACGCAAAGCAAAACGAGCAAATGAGCCAGGAGCAGAAGATGGTCTGAGGCTTTTTTTCTGTGGCGGATGTAGAGGCAGAGATGGATAAACACCATCAGGAAGGTACCTATCAGTATGATCTGCCCCAAGGGGAGGGTTTCAATGTAGTCTGCAATATTTGCTATGGCCAGAATAGAGCAGACTGTAAAATCCAGCAGGGAGATTCCGATTACAATATGATAAAGTCTGCGGTGAAGCCCATTCTGTATATTGTCTGCATAAAGCAGAAGGGGAATCGGTCCAAGAAGAATCATAACGAAGCATAAGGAAGCCAGGGCAGATGAGTTTGGGATCAGCAGCTGGCGGATCTTGGACTCATCCAGCATCCAGGTTGCTCCCATTATCATACACCAGCCAAGATATTCCATGTCAAAGCTTGTGTGGTACACAAAACCAAGGGTAAGGCTGAAAAGAATGGTGGTCAGTCCTGCAAACAGGGTGAAAAATGCGATGTAAGTGGCCAGTCCGTAATGGTTAAAGATCAGCTGCCAGATGTCCGCTTTATCTCCGCAGAAAATCTGGTTCACAACACCGGAATAGTTGGAGGTGTAGGTGGTCAGTTCAATGCGGAGCTCCTTTCCGGCATCTTCATGGGAGGTGGAGCAGAAAATGAAACGGCTGGCGGAATTTTTCCCAATCAGACGGGTTTTACTGGTGCTGTACTGTTCTCTTAAGGTGCCGTTTATGTATATGTTTACGTCCTGCAGGGAGGAACGAATCGCTATAGATGAGGCATCAAAATCTGACGGAAGGGTAGATGTGATGACCATGGTTTCGCCTGCGGGAACATCATAGGAACCGGGAACTGTGATTTCTTCAGTGGTGCCGTCAGATTTTTCCCAGGTAAAGGTTCAGGGATAGAGGAGGGACGGAGAGTTTTCGCTGACAGTTCTTTCATTAACACCGAAAAACTGCATGAAAATGAACCATCCAAGAATGGCGAGCATCAGAAAATAGAAAATGTATCTTGGTCCCTGGCGGGCAGGGAATTTCTCCTTGGTCATGGTAATCTCCTTGTATGTGAGTGGGGTTAAATTTTTGTGGTTGTTAATTGTATTATACTATATGCGAAGAGATTCATCAAAACATTATTATCCGCAATGGTTGGAAAAATTTTTAAAATCTTTCAGAAATCTGACCGTTTCGGTATACGAAATTCCAATAAAGTGGTATAGTTAATCTAAATAAGCTTTACAAAAACATGTGGCGTTTGGGTTGAGTTGAGAAAAATTGTGTCAGAAAACATGTGAAGTACGGGGGAAAATATGGATATTTTAGTTGTGATCGATATGCAGAATGATTTTATTGACGGAGCGCTTGGCACACCGGAGGCGGAAGCCATTGTGCCTAATGTGGTGGACAGAGTGAAGAATTTCAATGGTCTTGTGCTGGCGACCAGGGATACTCACGGCGGGGATTATCTGCAGACCCAGGAGGGCAGAATGCTTCCTGTAGAGCACTGCATCCGCGGCACCTACGGCTGGGAGATCCGGGAGGAGATTGCAGAGCTTCTGGAGTCCGGACCCATTGATAAGCCAACCTTTGGCAGCGAAACTCTGGGAAAAGTCCTAAAAGAATTTAATAAATCAGAGACCATTGACAGCATTACACTGGTAGGGCTTTGCACAGATATCTGTGTGATTTCCAATGCCATGCTGCTGAAAGCATTTTTGCCAGAGGTACCGATCATGGTAGATTCTCTTTGCTGCGCCGGAGTGACGCCGGAGAGACATGAGCGGGCGCTGGAAGCGATGAAAGCCTGCCAGATAGAGGTCCTTTAGGGAGTCATGAGAAAACAAAATTTGGAAGTGGTTGCTTAAAAAAATGCCGCAAAGTCACGGAAAGTGGTGATTTTGTGGCATTTTTATTTTTCTGTGTCAAAAGAAAACTTATTTTCTCATATTTCCATCAAAATCACATGATACTATATTAAAGTAAATTGCGGCTTCTGTCTGATGGGAAACCGCAACGATTTACAGAGCATTGAAGCCTGTTTGAAATACAGAAAGCCTTTTTCAAACACGTTCTAGCGACAGGCTTTAAGAGAGAGGAAAGAGCCGTGAAAAAAATAGAGATTCTTGTTGTAGAGGATGAACCGAAATTAGCACAGACGATTTCTGACTTTCTGAGGATTCAGAACTATGAAGTAGAGACAGCACTGACCGGGAACAAAGCCCTGGAATATTTTTGCCAGAATAAGCAGAAGGTGGATCTGATCCTTCTGGATCTTATGCTGCCGGATATTTCCGGATATACCGTATTGAAAGAGATCAGGAAAATATCGGAGGTTCCGGTTATTATTTTGTCTGCAAGGTCGGCCGTGGCAGACCAGATGAGCGGATTCGAGAAAGGTGCGGATGATTATATCACCAAGCCCTTTACTCTGGCACTTGTGAAAATGCACATTGAGGCGGTGCTGAAGCGTGCCGGGAAGCTGCGGACTATGGTGGAATACAAGGATCTGCAGGCAGATGTAAATGCACAGCTTTTATTTTACAAAGAGCAGCATATCCCCACCACCAGGAAGGAATTTGATCTGATGGTTTACTTCATGGAGCATCCGGGAATTGTTCTGCCAAGAGATACCATACTGAATGCGGTGTGGGAATACGATTATACAGGTGATGTGCGGACCATTGATACTCTGGTGAAGCAGCTGCGGAAAAAAATGGGAGAAGGCTACAATTATATCCGGACTGTTTACGGCGTGGGCTACATCTTCGGGGAGGACATTCATGAAAATTAAAAAAAATTTCTGGAGAGCTGGGAAAGCTTTGTGGATTCAGATTATTGCCTTTGCGGTGGCAGTCATGCTGTATAGCGTGTGCTGTTATCCCATATATACTTCATCAAAGGCCAGAATCATGCGTCAGCTGTATGAAGATATCCATGACATGGATCTTGAGGAACTTAGCGAGGACGACGAAGAAACACTTGGTGATTATCAGAAAGAAAAATTTGAGACTGTAATTGCGAATGAAAATTATGAGCAGATTTATACGTCCAGATCATCTCTGAAGACCACGCATGCCCGTAAGTACATAGAAAACAAAATTGCCCAGTACACAGAAGAAGGAACCCTGGAACAGCGTCGCATGGAATCCAGGCATATTCTGATGTTTCGTGGGAAGATTATACAGGATGGACATACATTCTATGTTTACCTGCGAAAAGATGTTCAGTCAGTTCTGGAAGTGATTGAGGGAACCAGATTATATCTGGCGGTTGTTTTGCTTCTGATGGTGGGATTAAGCTATTTCCTGGAAAAAATGAGTAAAGCAAGTACCGAGAAAAAAGCAAAGCAGTCTGACTATCAGCTTCTGGAAAGCCAGAGAGAATTTGTGGCGAATATTTCCCATGAATTAAAAACACCTCTTGCAGTAGTGTCCAGCCAGGTGGAAATGCTGGAAATCGCAGGAGATAAGATTGATCGTTCCTACTATTATTCTTCCATTCACGAGGAGCTGGACAAAATGTCCAGAATGGTAGGAGAACTCCTTGATTTTTCCATGTTGGACAATCAGATGAGTTCCATGGAAATGAGCCGTGTAAATGTATCAGAAATGATAGAATATCTGCTTCTTCGATATGATGCTATGTTCCGCAAAAACGAGATCAAAGTGGAACAGGAAATCGAAAAGAACTGTTTCGCATACGGAAACCGCATGTATCTGGAAAGAGCAGTAAACAATTATCTGATGAATGCGTTTCAGCACACAGAGCAGGGAAAGCGGATCCGGATTACTTTGAAGAAAGAGAAAAAGCAGATACGTATGGAAGTCTACAACGATGGAGCGCAGATTAAAGAAGAGCAGATGGAGCATATCTGGGACAGCTTTTACACAACTTCCCAGAAGAAGAAACCAGTCACATCTGAGAATGAAGTACGTAACATTGGTCTTGGACTTTTTGTGGTCCGAAAGATTGTGGATAAACATAAAGGAAGCTGCGGAGCTAAAAATATGGAGAACGGAGTGCTGTTCTGGCTTCAACTTCCGGAAATCAGGGATTTGGGAAAATGAGAAAGTGGAATAAAAAAACAAAAATTGCAGTATTTATTATATTTTTAATTTTAGCTGTGCTGTTTGCCGCTCTATGCTGGAAAAAACGCCGTGGAATCTATAATACATATATGAAGCTTACTGGTCAGGAGATTCCGTATTCTGTTCAGGAAAAAAGAAGGAAAAAATATGGATATTATGACCAGGAATTGAATGCTTCCATGAATCTGGAGAATCCGGTTTACATAACTGAGAATGACGGTTCTGCAAATGAGATCGAAACAGACATTCCAAAAGAAACCACACGTATAGCATCCTCTTATGAAATCGACCAGCAGCTGCAGGCTGAGCTGGAGAATGGATACAGCTGGGAGGAGCCTATGGTGATCCAGAATCCTTATCAGGTTTCTCCATTGACAGCGGTGATTATTTTCGACACAAAAGAAGAGTGTGCGGTGCGTTTTACGGTCAAGGGAAAAACGGAAGCCGCAGATATCAGTGGAGAAGTGGAAGCTGCTGTTTCACACAGAATCCCGGTGATCGGTCTTTACCCGGCAATGGAAAATACAGTTGTTCTGGAGCTTCTGGATAAATCAGGCAAGGTTACAGATTCCCAGGAAATCACTATTACAACGGATGAACTTCCGGATAAACTGGATGATGCTGTGAAACCGGTGAAAACAAGCGGTGAATCTGCATTTGAACTGACTATGGTATATGGACAGCGGACAACCTTCCCATTTGCTTATGACTGTATGGGAGATATCCGTTGGTACATGAGCGGAGAATTTACTTCTGGAATTTATATGCTGTCAAATAGCAGGATGATAGTTGCCTCCAATGAAGCTTTTATGCCATCCCAGGCCAAACCGCAGACAACCAATCTCTATGAGATGGATTATCTGGGACGCGCCTACACCATGTACTATGTGGCGGGTGGAAATCACCATGAAGTAATCGAAAAAGAGCCGGACGGAAATCTTCTGGTTCTGACCAGTTCTCTGGAAGGACACATTGAGGACAAAATCCAGGAAATTGACAGACAGACCGGTGAAGTTGTAAATGAATTGATAATGGAAGACATTTTTGGAGGGAAATATGAGGATCGGGTTGACTGGACCCATTTAAACACTGTGTCTTATCAGTCGGAGACAGATACCATTGTGATCAGTCCCCGAAATCTGGAATCTGTGGTCAAATTGAACTGGACGACAAAGGAAATCCAGTGGATACTCTGCGATCCGAGATTCTGGGAAGGCACAGAATATGAGAAATATGTGCTTCAGCCGGAAGGAGATTTTGTTTATCAGTTCCAGCAGCATACTGCCTACCAGATGGAAACAGATCTGGATGGAGATGACCAGACAATAGAAGTCAGTATGTTTGATAATCATTATGTAAAAGTACGAAAGTCCGATGTATTGCAATACTTTGATGGTGAAAAAGAATCTTATCTGTTGGTTTATGCTGTAAATGAAGCAGAAAAGACAGTAAAGCAGATTAAAAAGATTCCTACTGTATGGTCTACCATTACTTCTTCTGCTATTTATGATGCTGACAGTAATCATATTTTCGGCATGTGCGGTCATGTGAAGGATTCTGAAGATAAACGAAGAGGAATGAACTATGAGTTTGACTATGATACAGAAGAGCTGATCAATCAGTTCAGCATCAAAAGCTATTATTACCGCGCATCAGAGATGAGAATTGACTGGAATGATCTGGCAGCAGTCATGGAAATAAAAGACAACTATATTATGGGAGAATTATATCAGCCTGTAAAAGCGCCCTGGTTCTTCTGGCAGAAGAAGCCAGAACAGGTACTGGAAGAAGGCGAGATTACATTACATCTTACCGGGCAGGTGCTTTATGCAGGCGCTTATGATCACCAGATTTCCCAGATTATTTTTCATGGAAAGAAAAATACTTATGTGTATGACACTACAGACATCCGTCTTCATACGAAATCTTACCTGAAGTTCTATGAGAACATTCCGGTACCGCTGCAGGGAATGGAAGCGGATGATTATGAGATTTATGTTGTATATCAGAACGAATTTTATGATTTGGAACAAAATATAAAAATTAAGTGATTTAATGCTGCTGTTCACTGGTAACATTCTGCGAAGCGTGTTGCTGTGAATGGTGGAAATAGTAAAACTTTAAATTTTTACAGGCAATATTAAGAAAGTGTTTCTGCTTTATTGCGGAACTATGTTATAATAGTTGATAACACGACCAGAGCGTGTTTGAAAAATGATTCCGGCACATTCGGCAGAATATTTATTTCAAACATGCTCCAGGTAAATGAAGTTATACCAGAAAAATAAAGGGAGTAAAAAAAATGAAGAAAAAAGTTTTATTACAGGTAATGGGAGCCGTTCTGGTGGCTGGTTTAATGGCTGGTTGTGGTGGCACAAATGATACAAAGACGGAAGAGAATACCAAGACAGAAGCTGCCGCAGACAATGCTGATGCCAAGGAAGAGACTGACAGCACGGAAGCAGAAGATACAAGTGAAGATTCTGCAAGTACTGATTCCGCTGAAGAAGACAGTGCAGAGGCAGATGACACAGCTGCAGAAGCAGAGAGTACAGGTGAGGATTCTGCAAGTAGTGATTCAACAGAAGCAGACAGTGCAGAGGTGGCCGACAGCAAGGAGACAGAAGCAGCAGGAAGTTCTGCTGGTACAGCAGCCCAGACTGCAAACAGTGATGCATACGGCGAGGTTGTTTCTGCAGCAGGATGGAATATTACAGTAGAAGATGTGGAGATCAATTCCTCTCTTGAGAATGTAAGCGTAGAACTTGGCTATACAGGTGTGGAGACAAGCGACTACAAGAAAGAGGCTGACGCAGGCAAGATTTTCTGTATGATTAAGCTGAAGATCGAGAAAGACGGCAGCAAGGAGACTTTGGACTGGGCGAATCTGAAGCTGACTGACAGTGAAGGAAATGAATACAGCAGAATGGATGATGAATTCATTTCAGAGCTTGGTATGACACGTATGGCAGGAACCACTTTGAATTTCGGTTCCAACGAGGGCTGGATCGCATTTGAGATTGACGAGAATGCAGAAGGTCTGGAGCTTAGCTATCCATTTGAGGCAGAGGAATATCACTGCGCATTATAAGGATGATAAAAAATGCAGACAATCCGTCAGCTGCCATGACGGTGGTATGAAAATGCGGATTTTGTATTAGATCGTGTTTGAGAAATCATAAAATTGCACAGGAGGCTGGCATGAAGAATAAAAGATATCGGGAACTGGCTGCAATACTTGTAATGATGACAATGACAGCGGGTTCTATTACTACAGTTGCAGCAGAAACAGAAACTACAGCAGAGACAGAAACAGATGAGACGGAAACAGAAACTGCAGAGGATGCAGATTCCGAGGCAGCAGAAGCAACAGATACCCAGTCCCAGGCGACAGCCCTGGAAGTAACAGACCGGTTTGCACAGCAGACTGCTGTTGACGAAGCGCTCCTTCAAGAGGCGTCAAACGGCTACAGTCTTGATGAGGCCCTGATTGTAGTCAATCCATATGGAATGTCCCCTTTAAGTGCAGTTGCCGTTTTTTCCACAGAGAAAGCCTGCGGCGGAACTGTTACTGTGAAAGGGAAATCCGCAGAGAACGATGTGACGGGGACTTTTGAGGAGGCAACGGAGCATATCGTCCCGATTTATGGTCTTTACAACAATGATACCACAGAGGTTGTAATCACTCTGGATGATGGGACTTCTGCTACCTTTGAAGTAACCACAGAAGATATAGGTGTTGATTACGGTACAATCCAGACAGAGATGAAAAGCGAGGCAAGTTACGATTATTCGAACCTGACTTTTGTCTGCTCCACTATGGGAACCCTGTATGGAGTAGATGCGGCCGGAGATATCAGATTCTTTACCAATATTGGCGGAACTCTCGGAGTTCACCAGCTGGAGAACGGGCATCTTCTCATGCCTGCATCCTATGTGCTGAAGAGCAGCTATTATAAAGAAGGAATGATCGAAGTCGACTTTCTGGGAAAAATTTACCGCGAATACATGATTCCTGGTGGCCAGCATCACGATTTCGTGGAGCTTCCGGATGGCAATCTCCTGGTGGCTTCTGACAGCCCGGACTTAAGCACAGTTGAGGACTACGTGGTAGAAATTGACCGTGAGACCGGTGCTGTTGTATGGGAGCTTGACATGAAAGATCTCATCAGCCAGGAAGATGGACAGTCTGCTTCTATGGATTCAGACGGAAGTGAGGAAGCTGACTGGTTCCATAATAATGGTCTTGCCTATGATGCAGAGAATGATCTGGTTCTTCTTTCTGCAAGACACAAAGATGCCATTGTAGCAGTAAATAAAGAGGACAAATCCCTGGCATGGATCCTTGGAGATCCTACAGGCTGGGATGGTGTGGATCAGTCTTACTTCTTTACTCCGGAGGGAGAAGATTTCGAATGGTTCTATGCACAGCATAATGTTTCCATTCTGGATAATGGAGATATTGCTCTTTTTGACAATGGTACTGCCAAGGTAAAACGTGTGGATGGCGATAACCGTGTAAGTGGTGATAACGTATATTCCCGTGCGGTTGTTTATCAGATTGATACAGAGAACATGACCGTTTCCCAGGTAACTGAGTATGGTAAAGAGCGAGGCGCCGACTGGTATTCGGACTGGATTTCCGGTGTGGTTTCCCTGGATGGAACACAGGATCATCTGTGGATCACAGCTGGCTCCCACCTGCATAGCGCTGAAGAAAACCGCAGTGATTATTATCCGAAAGATATGTTTGTACAGGGACTGACCAAGACCACACATATCGATCAGGTAGATAATGGAGAGCTGAGCTTTGAACTGACGATCTCCGGTGACACTTATAATGCGCTGACCTATCGTTCTTTCCGCATGCCCCTTTATACAGAAGGAAAATATGATCCATCCGCAGTTCCGGAGGTGCTTGGTTCTCTTGGAGAGACAAGTTATGAGGAAAGCAGCATTGATGTGAGTACTGCAGAGGCTTTGCCAGATGGCTGGAATTTCCTGCTGGATGGAAGCAAGATCAGTGTGAACGGAAGCTTACAGACCCAGACCGCAGCAGCAGATCTGCTGGCTGGAAAGATGATCCTGATAAGCGGTGAGTCCCAGAGAGCTTATCAGCTGACACAGACTCCTTCTGAAGGAGATGACGGAACAAATGTTACAGTTAAGGGCTGGACGGCAGTTGATGGGCTGGAAGGTCAGGAATGGGATATTTACCTGGAACTGGACGGTGTTCTTTATAATACGGGATATATGTACAGTCAGGCATAAGTATATAATTTGTCAAAATGGGTTCAAGAGCCTTGAACCCATTTTGACGTTACAGGCTTTGCAGCCTGTACGGACATAACGACAAAAATTTGAGGAGCTTACAGTATGAAAAAATGGAGCAAAAAGAAAAAAATCACCATTCTGCTTCTGTTTCTGGTGCTGCTTGCATTGTTTGCAGGCCTTTGCTGGAAAAAGCGGCGGGGAATTTATAATACTTACATGAAACTTACCAATCAGGAAATTCCCTATTCTGTAAAAGAAAAACGGAAGAAAAAATATGGCTATTACGGTCAAAAGCTGAATGTTACCATGGATGTGGATGACACGATTTCCATTCAGGAAAACGATGATTCCGCGAATGATATCCAGACAGAAATCCCTCAGACGAAAACATTGGTGGCAACCTCCTATGAGATTGACCAACAGCTGCAGGCAGAGCAGGAAAATGGATATACATGGGATGATCCCATGGTTATTCTCAACCCATATCAGATTTCCCCATTAACTGCAGTAGTACTTTTTGACACAGAAGAAGAGTATGGAGTGCGCTTTACTGTGAAAGGAAAAACTGCAGCAGCAGACATCAGCGGAGAGATAGATGCGGCCAGTTCACACAGAGTGCCCATTATCGGTCTTTATCCGGGAGAGGATAATACAGTAGTACTGGAACTTCTGGATGATTCCGGCAGAGTGAAGGATTCCCAGGAGATCACCATTACAACAGAAGCTTTGCCAGAGTCTCTTACGGATGTGATCGAACCTGTGGAGACCAGTGGAGAATCTGCATATGATCTGACCATGGTTTACGGACAGCGCACTCATCTTCCTTTTGCATATGACTGCATGGGAGATATTCGCTGGTATATGAACAAAGAGACTGGAAATTATGGCCTTTACATGCTTTCCAACTGCAGAATGATCTGGCAGGATACTGCCGGATATGTTCCGAACCTGGAGAAGCCTCAGTCTACCAATCTTTATGAGCTGGATTATCTGGGAAGAGCTTACAACATGTATTATCTTTCCGGGGGAAGTCATCATGAGGTAATTGAGAAGGAGCCAGGCGGAAATCTTCTGGTGCTTACAAGCTCCATGCAGAGCCACTGTGAAGATAAAGTTGAGGAAATCGACCGGCAGACAGGTGCGGTGGTAAATGAGCTGAAACTTCAGGATATTATTAAATGTAAATACGAGAATCTGGTTGACTGGGCTCATATTAATACGGTTTCCTATCAGCCGGAGACAGATACTATTCTGCTCAGTGTCCGCAATCTGGAATCTGTGATCAAGGTAAACTGGACAACCAAGGAAATCCAGTGGATTCTTTGCGATCCAAGATTCTGGGAAGGCACAGACTATGAAAAATATGTGCTGAAAGCAGATGGTGATTTCATTTATCAGTTCCAGCAGCATACAGCATATCAGATCGATACAGATCTGGATGGCGATGACCAGACTATAGAAATCACCATGTTTGATAACCATTTCCTGTGGAGAAGGAAGAAAGACATCGACTATTATGACAAGACAGAGGAATCCTACCTGCTGGTATATTCTGTAAATGAGGCAGAAGGTACTGTGAAGCAGATTAAGAAGATTCCTACGGTATGGTCCAAGATTACATCCGCAGCGATTTATGAGGCTGACAGCAATCATTTCTTCGGAATGTGCGGTCATGTGGCAAATGCAGAAAACGGCTGGAAGGGAATGACCTACGAGTTTGACTACGATACAGAGAAGGTCCTGAATCAGTATTGTCTTAAGAAAACCTTTTACCGTGCAGAGGAAATGCGGATTGATTACAACGATCTTGCAAGTTCTATGGAGCTGGATGAGAATTATATCAAAGGAGAATTGTGGCAGCCGGTGAAGACCTGGAAATGGCTGTGGAACAAGAAACCGGATCAGGTGCTTCCGGCAGATACCCTGACATATAACATCACTGGAAAAGTGCTCTATATAGGGACCTATGATCATCAGATTTCCCAGATCATTTTTAAAGGGGCGAAGAATACCTATGTTTATGATACAACAGAGGTTCGTCTGCATATGGAAACATTTCTGGATTTCTATGAAAATATCCCGGTGCCTCTTCAGGGAATGAATGCAGATAATTATGAAATCTACGTCATGTATCAGGACGGATTTTATGATACACAGCAGACCTTTGCAATCAATTAAACAGGTGATATTGCAAAGCCAGAATAGTAAGGGTATTGAGCCCGGATTCAGCTGCTGCAGCTGAATCTGGGAAAAATATACAGCAAAGCAGGGCGCGCAGATTGCGGGAATGATTTTCAAACACGCTCTGGACGCGGAATAAAAAAATGCTGCAAAATCATTTTTGCAATGATTTTGCAGCATTTTCTATGACTGGGAAAAACTTTTGCGGTATGCCGCCGGGCTGTAGCTCAGAGTTTTTTTGAAAACAGAGCAGAAGTAATTGCTGGAAGAAAAGCCCAGCTGGTAAGCAATATCTGTAATGGAATCATCTGTAGTCTTCAGAAGCATCTGTGCCCGATCCATTTTCTGGAGGGTAATGTATTCCGCAGGGGTAATTCCCAGTTCCTCTTTAAATTTGGCTTTAAAACGGGAAAGAGAATAGTTGGATGCCTGGGCAAGCTCCTGAAGTGTAATGGGGTTTTCAATATTCTGTTCAATGTATTTCAGCGCATGTCCGATGTCACTGTTCAGCTGTTCATTGATCTCTTCCTGGGCTGGAACTGCAGTCAGGTAGTTCAGACTGGCAAGTACACAGGTCAGATACTGGACACCGGCAATGGAGTCGCCTTCTGTTCCGTAAGAAATCAGGTTAAAAGCAGTGCGCAGCATGGAAATCTGGGAACTGCCTACATGGTACAGGTGCTGATCCATATTCAGAAGCCGATGGCACAAAATATTGCTGTAATGCTGGTTCAGACCAAGGAAATTATCGTGCTCCTTCAGATCCAGCTGCATTGCAAAAAATTCGCAGCGGTTCTGGGCAATATGTCCTGTAGTATGAAGCTCATAAGGTCTGGTGATAAAAAGGTTATTTCCGGTAGCACAGTAGCTGGTGCGGACGCCGCCTTTCATAACGTAAGTCTTGCGCTGGCCTTTCACCATGAAATGAAGCTCGATGATATCAGAGTGATAATGCAGAGGAACCGGAACGCCAGGTGCCATAGGTGTAAAATGAGAAAGATTTCTAAGCCCCGGGATCTTATGTTTATCTGCTGTTAATATTTTTTTATGTTCGTTCCATATGTAATCGTCAAATATTTCCTGTTCCATTCAAGTCGCCTCTTCTTATGTCCGTGAATTATTGTGTTGCAGTCTGTTTTACTACTGTTCACTGGTAACGTTCCGCGAAGTGTGTTACTGTGAACGAAGTGAACCGTAACTCTGTTTTGTTTACCGCACTATGTTTTGCTGGTTTGTATTCTTTTTCGTACAAAGTTATAAAATAGTACTAAATATTTTGCTGAAAGCAATTTTAAATTATTTATATTATAATATAGTCACAGTTGAAAAGCAATTGCGCGGTTGCAGTGGATAGTAAATGTTGTTGTTCATTCCGTTCATAAAAACACATCGCGGAACGTTACCGGTGAACAGTAACAAGTAAACATCAAGAGGGAGAAGAGCATGAAAAAAACAATTGCAGGCGGCGTATGGCCGGTTATGATCACACCTTTTACAGAGGACAACAGGATCGACTATGATGCAGTCCTTCGAATCATTGAGTGGTATGACAAGAACGGTGTTGACGGAATCTTCGCAGTATGTCAGTCCAGTGAAATGTTTGAGCTGAGCCCACAGGAGAGAGTGGAGCTTGCAAAATTTATTATCAATAATACACCAAAGCACATGGGAGTAATTGCTTCCGGACATTGCGCTGAGAAGGTAGAGGATCAGATCCGCGAAGCTCAGACTGTAATCGATGCCGGTGTAGATGCATATGTTTTCATTTCCAATCAGTTTGCAAAAGAGAACGAGAGCGAAGATGTAGCTAAGAAAAATATTGAATATCTTCTGGATCACATTGATGGAGATATGTTCGGTGTTTATGAGTGCCCGGCACCATACAAGAGACTTCTTTCACCAGAGCTTCTCAAATGGTGTGCAGAGACTGAGAAATTTGCATTCCTGAAAGACACCTGCTGTGATCTTGATCAGCTGGAAGCAAAATGCAAAGCAGTTGAGGGCACCGGATTAAAGATCTTCAATGCAAATGCAGCAACACTTCTTCGCAGCATGGAAATGGGATGTGCAGGATACTCAGGAGTTATGGCAAACTTCCATCCGGATCTTTATGTATGGCTTTGCAAGAACTATAAAGAGCAGCCGGAGAAAGCACAGGAGCTTATGAACTTCCTTGGCGCTGCTTCCATGGTTGAGTGCCAGGTATATCCGGTAAACAGCAAATACCATATGAATCTGGTAGGTGTGCCGATGACACTTCAGTCAAGAAGACAGGATTATAAGCTTCTTACAGGAAGCAAGAAATTAGAGATCGAAGAGTTCTGTGCGATCACAGAGACCTTCCGCAAGAGCTTTTTTGGAAAGTAATCAGAGATAACTGCCGGAACGGTGGGGACCGTGAGGCCGGCTGAAAGGTATTTCTTAAGATTTGTAATTGGGGTTACAAATATACGTGAAAAAAGGGAAACAAAAACACATAGTGTGTAAAAATCAGGAGGATGAGAGAATGAAAAAAAGATTAATGGCAGCAGTATTATCAACAGCTATGGCAGCAACAATGCTGTTAACAGGAAGCATCAGTGTACAGGCAGCAGATGCTGCAGCAGCAAATGACCCGGCAGTAGAGCTGATCTTTACATCAGTATCTGTAAGCGGTGACTCCCATACAGAGGCTATGTATGAGTTTGCAGATAAAGTTGAGGAATTATCCGGTGGTTCCGTAACATGTAAATGCTACGACAACGGTTCTCTGTTCTCTTCCGAGAACGAGTTTGATGCTCTTCTTAACGGAGATGCAGATCTGGCATATATTTCCTTCCCGACAATTGCAACACAGATTCCGTCCTACAGCATGTTTGCTTCCGGATATCTGTTCAGCTCCTATGAGCATATGACAAGCGTTCTCAACGGTGACATCGGACTTAACAAGATCCGTCCACAGATTGAAGAGACACTGAACATCAAACCTCTTTCCAGCTTCTATCTTGGAAGCCGTGTAATCAACACAAGAGAGAAAGAAATCAACAGCTACGATGACATGAACGGATTACTTCTCCGTATGCCGAACTCCGAAGCATGGCTGTTCCTTGGTGAGGCACTTGGTGCAAACCCGACACCACTTTCCTTCAGTGAGCTGTATACTGCACTTCAGACTGGCGCTGTAGATGCACAGGATAACCCGCTTCCAAGTATCGAGAGTGCAAAATTCTATGAAGTAACAAAATACATTGCAATCACAAACCACGTTGTTGACTCCATCATGCCATGTATCAACGGTGACACATGGAACAGCATGACAGAGGCTCAGCAGGAAGCTGTTACTGAGGCTATGGAATATGCAAGAGATGTAAACGATACAGCAAGACTTGACAGAGAAGCTGAGCTGATCAAATTCTTTGAGGAGCAGGGACTTACTGTTACATATCCTGACATCAACGAGTTTAAAGAAAAAGTTCAGGCTAAGTACATGGAAAACGAAGATATGATCAAAGACTGGGATATGGATCTTTACAACGAAATCCAGGCTATGGCTGATACAACAACCGCAGAAGAGTAAACTGAATTGTCGTGACAACAGGCAAGACATAGTGATCAGCTATGAATTGACAGCAAAACTTGAGACATCTGTCTGACTTATAACAAAGAAAAGTCCCAGGCTGTGTGTACGGCCTGGGCTTTTTAACAAAGAACAGATTTTTTGCCTGTCTGCACAGGTGAAACCTTTTGCAGTAGTGTCTGCAAAAGGGAACAAACCGATGGCAGAAAAGTGAATCTGAGAGGAGAGGAAACTGTGGATAATTTCAAAAAGATCGGGAAAAAGATCGTCGATTTCCTTGGCGTTTTTATCCCAAACATTACGTTTTTGGTAATTTTCCTTACCTTTATGGTAACGATTGTATCCAGATATTTTTTCAAAACCCCTGTAACATGGAGTTATGAGGTATCTGTTCTGGGTTACATGTGGACTATGTTCTTCGGCGTTGGTAAGGCAATGGAGGCTGATGAACACGTAGTATTTGGTCTGGTTTACGATGCTGTAAAACCTCGTACCCAGTTTATTTTTAAAGTAGTTTACAATACATTTCTTTTAATCCTGCTGGTAACCTGTTTTGTACCGTGTTTCCAGTCCATGGTTGGAAAGAAAATGGTGACAGGAGTTCTGAAGCTTCCATATACAGTTGTTTTTGCACCATTTATGTATATGCTGGCTGAGATCATTGTCAGAACCTGTATCAATATCAGAAATGCATTTAAAGAATACAAGGAAGGAGGAAAAGAATCATGAGTATGCCGATTATTATGCTGTTTGTGGTTATGGCGATCTGCTTCATAATCCGTATGCCTGTTTCTTTCTCCATGCTTGCAGCTTCTATTACATATTTTCTGCTTGCAGCTCCGGACAAACTGGGCCAGGTATTTACCGTTATTACTGGTAACATGTTTGCAAACTATACCATGCTTGCAGCGCCGCTGTTTATTTTCATGGCAAATGTGCTGAATGAAGGTGAGGTAACAGACAAACTGTTCTCTTTCTGTAATGGTCTTCTTGGAAGATTAAAAGGTGGTACAGCACAGGTTAACGTATTTATTTCCCTTATTTTCTCCGGTATGACCGGTTCTGCTATCGCAGATGCTTCCGGTATTGGTCTGATGGAGATCGACCAGATGAAAAAAGAGGGATATGATGCAGAGTTCAGCTGTGCCATTACAGCCGCTTCTGCAACGGTAGGACCGATTTTCCCGCCAAGTATTCCAATGGTTATTTACGCTATGTTATCCGGTGCTTCCATTGGTAAGCTGTTTATGGGAGGTATGGTTCCTGGCGTTTTACTTGCCATTCTTCTTATGATCTATGTTGCGTTTATTTCTCATAAGAGAAATTATCCGGCAGGTGTGGTCATGAGCAAGAGAGAGTTTCTGAAAGCTACATTGCAGGCTCTTCCGGCACTGTTTACAGTTGTTATTCTTCTTGGTGGAATTTATTCCGGTATCTGTACTCCTACAGAGGCTGGTGCTGTTGCTTCTGCATACGCACTGATCATTTCTGCCCTGATTTACAAAACACTGGGATGGAAAAAGCTTTGGGGTATCATCAAGAAATCCGCTGCCAACACAGCTACACTGGCTCTCCTTTGCGGAACCTCCATGCTGTTCTCTTATATCATCTCTCTGGAGCAGGTTCCGAGAGTTGTTGCAAGCCTGGTTATGGGAATCACAGATAATAAGTACATTTTCCTGTTTATCGTAAACATCGTATTCCTGCTTCTTGGCTGTGTACTTGATGTAAGTACTATCCAGCTGGTATTCGTACCAATGGTTCTTCCGCTGGTACAGGCTATGGGTATTGACCTTGTTCATTTCGGCGTTGTGATCTGCCTAAACATGATGATCGGTCTTTCCACACCGCCATTTGGTATGCTTCTGTTTATTGTTGCGGGACTTGGAAAAACGAAGATCAAGGGTGTCATACGGGAGATTTTGCCGATGGTGCTTATTATGATCGGGCTGTTGTTCCTGGTTACTTATGTACCGGATATTATTATGTTTATACCTAACAACTTCATGTAAAATATGAACTTGGGTAGTATGAAAGGGACTGTTTTGCAGTCCCTTTTGTTGTATCGGGAGGCACGGTTACCCGGACGCACTTTCGCAGCTGATATTCCACGCGGGGCGGTGCAACACTGCGGCGAGCTAACTGCTAACTACGACTAAATCGTTCAGGAGAGCCTTCACGATTAAGTCTTCGTAAGCAGTGGATCTCGCCTCCGTTAAGGGCGCACCTGGAAATGCCCCGCTTAGGAATATCAGCTACGAAAACGCTGTGTATTGGTAACGAATGGATACAATAAAAGCGACGGTGCTGGTGATGATGGAATAGGGAATTTAGAACAATAATGTAATGTGGGACTATAAGAGGAGGACATAAGGATGGGCACATTGGATAAGGTAAAGGGATTGGTTGAGAATCCGCCGAAGGAGTATCGGAGTGCTCCTTTCTGGGGGTGGAATGACAGGCTTCAGAAGGAGAATCTGGGAGAGCAGATAGAGGGATTTAAGAAGGCGGGGATGGGGGGATTTTTTATTCATTCCCGTGAAGGGCTGGAGACGGAGTATCTTTCCACAGAGTGGATGGAGGATGTGAAGTTTTGTGTGGATAAAGCCCGGGAAAATGATCTGGAGCTGTGGATATATGATGAGGATAAATGGCCGTCGGGGGCTGCAGGAGGTAAGGTCAGCAGGGTAAATCCAGCGGAGTTTACAGCCAGGGCACTGACGATGGAGTGCGGGAAAGCCGGGGAGCTGGCGGTACCGGCGAAGCTAAGTACCGAGGAAGAAAGGATAGTTACCGGGGACTCGGATTCGTTAATGTGTGGCGGGAATCGAAGCGTGGACGAAAATTCCATGTCTGGCAGGAACGGCAGTGAAGATTTAGCAGTGGAAGAAACTATGGAGACAGAGTTTCTTCAGGGTGTTTATGTGATTCAGACGACGGCGGACGGCAGATTTATTAAGAGGATGAAAGAATATCTGACTTATGAGGAAGCTGCTGAAGCTTGCGGTGTTGATGAAGAGATTCTGCTTCTGCGTCAGGAGATTTCTGGTAAGAGCGAGTGGTACAACGGCTTGATGCCGCCGGATAATTTGAATCCGGAGAGCGTGAAGACATTTTTGAAGTTGACACATGAACATTATGAGGAAGTGTTTGGCGGAAGTTTTCCAAAAGAGGTGAAAGGATTTTTCACAGATGAACCAAACTGCTGTGATTTCTTCAGTGTGTTCCATGAAGGCAGACCGTGGATTCCGTGGAGTATTGGATTTACAGAGTATTTTATTGAAAAAAGAGGGTATGATCCGCAGGAGAAGCTGCCTTACCTGTTTTTCGATGGGGAAGGGGCGGAGAAGATTCGTCATGATTATTGGAAGACGGTGGCACAGCGTTTCGAAGAAAGTTATATGAAACAGGTTTATGAGTGGTGTGATAAACGGGGACTTCGTACTACGGGACATATTTTATATGAGAACGACCTGGGGTATCAGACTCGTGTGTGCGGTGCGGCGATGCCTCAGCTTCGTTATCTGCATAATCCTGGAATTGATCTTCTTGGCGCACAGACGGATGAGTATCTGACTGTGAAACAGTGTGCAAGCGTGGCACATCAGTATGAACGTTCCATGACCATCAGTGAGGCTTACGGCTGCACTGGCTGGGAGCTGGATTTTTCTACTCAGAAATGGCTGGGAGACTGGCAGTTCGCGCTTGGAATTACGAGACGTTGTCAGCATCTTGCCCTGTATTCCATTACTGGCTGCAGGAAGAGGGACTATCCGCCGGTTTTCAACTATCAGAATACCTGGTGGGATGACAATGATAAGATGGAGAATTATTTTGGTCGTCTGGCGCTGTGTCTTTCTCAGGGTGAGCCGGTGCGGAAGGTGCTGATGATCCATCCGATTTCCAGCATCTGGACCGAGTGCCGCAGTGACCGGGCGGAGGATTTCAATCATCTGGAAATGAATATGGGATGGCTGGATGAGCATATTACTTCTTTAAATCGAAAAGGTGAGTATTATAACCGGATCGCAAAAGCGCTGACTGCAGGGCATGTGGATTTTGATTTTGGAGATGAGATCCTGTTGGAGCAGGACGGCAAGGTTGAGGATGGAATGTTTGTGGCAGGAAAGTGCAGCTATCAGGTGGTTGTGGTTCCGGGAGTGAGCAATCTGTTTGCAAACACGGTGAAGCTGCTGAAGGAATTTCTTGCAGCTGGTGGAATGGTGATCTGGCTGAAGCCGTATCCGGTGATGATTGAAGGAGAACGGATTGGTAGTAAGCAGATCTGCGTTGCTAAGAGATGGGATAAAAAAATAGACAGTGAAGATGTAAATGAAGAGAAATCTGACCGCAGGAAAGTGTGTGGAAAATATGGTGATATCCGGGATGTTTTAGATGAGGAAGCATTTGTTCATACGGTTGAGCATGAATGGGAGCTGACGGAAGCTGTGGCGAAATGCACCGGAAAAGATTTTACTGTGCGAAATGCCAGCGGCGCAGAGGATGGTGAGATTCTTTCCATGCTGAGAAAGACAGAAGATGGACATATTCTTTTCCTGACAAATCACGATCGGAACAGTGCACATCAGGTTTACATAAAACTTGACTGCGGGAACGCTGTGGAAGAGCTTGACCCGCTGACCGGAGAAGTTTGTGAGGTGGAAACTGTTGCGGATGGAGAGGGCGTTTGCTTTACCAGGACATTCGAGACGGGGATGAGCCGAATTTATTTTGTGAAGAAAATAATAGGGGCTGGACAGATTATTAAAGAGATAAATAGTGTTGAAGACAAATGTGGAATTGAGGAAGATACTACCGTTGTGGACTTGGCCGCTGTTTCTGATGGCGTAAATGCGGTGCATGAAATGACAGTGAGCAAAGCTGCCACATTCCCATACAGACATCCGCATTACACAGATCCCGTATTAGCTACATTCGGTCCGGACGCGAAATTAAGAAGAACTATGGAGAATGTGCTGACGATAGATAAATGTACTTATGAGCTGGGGGTTGCTTCAGCAAATAAAATTTGTGACGGAAATGCTATGGTGGAAGATAAAGATCTTGACGCAATTGTAGAGCAGGTATCAGAATTCAGACATGGCAGCGGACTGTCAGAAGCAGGAAGCGTCTGTGAGTCCGCAGAGATGGAAATCTGGCAGGCGCAGAAGGAAATTCGTGAGAAATTGCGCATGCAGCAGGTTTACTATAACGGTGCACCTCAGCGATATACCTGGGTGGATCAGCCACATCCGGCAGATGGAACACCATTTACCATGCATTTCCGGTTTAATGTTGCAGAAGACATTTCCAGTGAATGCAGTTTTGTAATTGAGAAGCCTTATGGTCTGGAAGTTTACTTCGATGGCGTGAAATGTGCGCAGACCGGCAAATGGTTTATTGACAAAGACATGCGTTGCTTCGGACTTCCTGCTTTGAGTAAGGGGGTGCATCGGATTACCATAAAAGGCAGTTACGACCAAAAGCGGGAACTAGAAGATGTATTCGTAATTGGAAATTTCGCCGTAGATATGTCTGGCAATATTTCCAGGGAAAAAGAAATTCTGCATACTGGTGATTGGAGCATGCAAGGTTATGTAAACTATCCTGGCGGTATGATTTACCAGTACAAGGTGCCACAGTTGATTTCCGATAAGCAGGTTCTTCTTCATTTGGGAGAGTGGAGAGGTACCCTTCTGAAAGTCAGAGTAAATGGTAAGGAAGCTGGTTTTCATTTCGAAAAGAAGAACTGTGTCACAGATGTAACTGGTCTTTTCGAAAAAGAAGAGAATACTCTGGAAATTGAAGTTTCAGGAAGTCCAAGAAACATGTTCGGCCCATTCCACCAGTCTTACACCGGCTGCAGCCGGATCAGCTGGGCTGATTTCCGCACCGAGGGAATGTTCCATACGGATGGGAAGGTGCTGAAGCCTTATGGTATGATGGGGCAGAGTTATATTTGTGAGTATGAAGAGCAGTAAAAAATAACAGGAGGATTTATCATGATTGCAGATTACGCAGACAAACTGAATACATATGAGGAATTTAAAGATTACGCTGACATGGTTCAGCAGTTTATCAAAAAACAGAAAGAGGAGAACCTTCCAGAAGGCAGATACGACCTAAAAAACGGCATTTTTGCCTTGGTTCAGAAATATACCACGAAGTCCCTGGATGGTGCACAGATGGAATCCCATAAGAAATACTGCGACCTTCAGTACATTGTAGAAGGCACTGAGAAAATTTACTGGGCATCTCTTCGCAAGCTTACCGTAGAGGATGACCGCACCCCGGAAGCTGACATTATTTTCTATAAAAGTGGTCCGGAGCAGGGATACACTCTTCTGGAGGCTGGAATGTTCGGCTTCTACGCTCCTGAAGACGGTCATATGCCCTGCATCGCCGTAACAGAAGCCCAGCCCGCAACGAAAATTGTGTTTAAGATTCCGGTGAAAGGCTGAAATACTGTGGATTCAGATTGACAAGCTCTTAATAAAGCGTATACTATAGCGTGTTAGAGCCTGCTTGAAAAAACATTCCCGCAAATTGTGACGCACATCTTGCAGAAAGCCTTTATCAAACACGCTCTAGTAAGACACATAGTAGGAGGAAAGAGCTATGAAAAACAACAATAGTATCAAAACCGTAGTTGCTATCGGTATCGGTGCAGCACTGTTCTTTGTGCTGGGACGCTTTGTGGCGATCCCTAGTCCGGTTCCGAACACAAACATCAGTCTTCAGTACGCAGTACTTGGACTTCTTGCAGCAATGTATGGCCCGGTTGCAGGCGGACTCATTGGTTTCATCGGACATACACTGATCGACCTGTCCTGGGGTGGAAGCCCATGGTGGAGCTGGGTTATCACATCTGCATTTGTAGGTGTTGTGATCGGTCTGTTCGCAAAGAAGCTTCAGGTTCAGGAAGGCGATTTCGGAAAAAGCAAAGTTGCCGTTTTCACAGTTGCAAACGTGATCGCACATGTTGTAGGATGGGTAGTTGTTGCACCTGTACTTGACATTGTAATCTATGCTGAACCGGCAAACAAAGTATTTGCACAGGGTGCATTCGCCGCTGTTTCAAACACCATCACAGGTGTTGTAGTCGGCGGTCTTCTGATCCTGGCTTATACAAAAACAATTGCAAAGAAAGGCTCCCTGGATCAGGAATAAGTTGAAAGGGAAATTTGTAAAAGACCTTGCTATGGGGAAACTTGTGGCAGGGTCTTTTTTGATGCATAATTTTATTGGATCCAAAAAGTAAATTTCGCAAGATTTATGCAAAATAAGATAAACTTTGGTAAGAAATTTTATTGTGGATTTAAGAAATTCGTGTTATCCTTTTGAGATGGTGTAAGGTGTACACTTATAGAGATGCAAATTGTTAAGTGGTTCTGAAGCAGTCACATTGTTTACAAATTGACGATGGATTCGCTTCAGGATATTTGATTTTGAGGTACTATATGACAGAGAAAAAATCTCCTATTATTTCTTTCAAAAACTTTTCTTTCCAGTACCGGGCACAGAAAAAGCCTACGCTGAAGGAAATTAATCTGGATATTTATCCTGGCGAGCGGGTGTTGATCGCAGGTCCTTCCGGCTGTGGAAAAAGTACTCTGGCAGGCTGCATCAATGGCCTGAATCCTTTTTCCAATCCAGGAGAATGCAGCGGGGAACTTATTGTGGATGGTGTGGATGCGCCGAAGAGCAGCATTTTTCAGCTCTCTGCACATGTGGGCACAGTGCTGCAGGATCCGGATGGTCAGTTTATCGGGCTGACGGTTGGCGAGGATATTGCCTTTGCATTGGAAAACAGCTGCATGCCGCAGGATGAAATGCATGAGATCACCCGTCACGCGGCAGAGCTGGTCGGAATTCAGGATCATCTGGATTACGCGCCCCACGAGCTTTCCGGAGGGCAGAAGCAGCGCGTCAGCCTGGCGGGGGTAATGGTGGATCAGGTGAAAATCCTGTTGTTCGACGAGCCATTGGCCAATCTGGATCCGGCTACAGGTAAGCAGACTATTGAGCTGATCGACGAGATTCAGGAAAAAACAGATACTACGGTGGTGATCATTGAGCACCGTCTGGAGGATGTTTTGTGGCGAGATGTGGACCGTATTGTTCTTATGGCCGATGGAAAAATTCTGGCAGATCTTCACCCGGATGAGCTTTTGTCCACCAGACTTCTGGAAGAAAACGGAATCCGAGAGCCTCTTTATCTTACTGCACTGCGTTATGCAGGTGTGGAACTTGCTCCTGCGAAGAAACCGGCACATGTTGATTCTGTTGTGATAGATAAGGCAGACCGGAAGAAAATGACAGACTGGTTCTGGTCCCGCCCGGCAGCAGAGGCTGAGAAAGAACATGAGCCGCTGCTTGAAGTTAGAAATCTTACCTTTGGTTATGAGAGAGGCAGTCAGACCTTACGTGATGTTTCTCTTACAATCCACAAGGGTGAAATGGTCAGTATTGTGGGGAAAAACGGTGCTGGGAAATCTACTTTTTCCAAACTGGTCTGCGGCTTTGAGACACCAGATTCCGGTGAAATCCTTTTCCAGGGAAGGGATCTTCTGCAGGAAAATATCCGCCACAGAGCCAAACATATCGGCTATGTGATGCAGAATCCCAATCAGATGATTTCCAAGACTATGATTTTCGATGAGGTGGCACTGAGCCTTCGCAATATGGGAAAAAGCGAGGAAGAGATTCGGGAAAAAGTGGAGGAAACTTTGAAAGTCTGCGGACTTTTCCCATTTCGGAACTGGCCGGTATCGGCGCTTAGCTTCGGGCAGAAGAAGCGTGTGACTATTGCCAGTGTGCTGGTGCAGGATCCGGAACTGATCATTCTGGATGAGCCAACTGCGGGACAGGATTTTCACCATTATACAGAGATTATGGAGTTCCTTCGCGGGCTGAATGAAAAAGGGGTAACAGTTGTGATGATTACTCATGATATGCATTTGATGCTGGAATATACGCCCCGGGCACTGGTTTTTGCAGACGGCAGGCTGATCGCGGACAGAAGCGCGGCAGCAGTTCTTTGTGATCCACAGCTGATCCGTCAGGCGGCACTGAAGGAGACAAGCCTTTTTACCCTGGCGAACCAGCTGGGAATCAGTCCGGCGGAAGAGTTTGTGCAGCGTTTTATTGAGGAGGATAGGGAGGTGCGAAGCCATGGCCGCTAAGACAGTGTTGAATTATCTGCCAAGGGAAAGTGTGATACATAAGCTGACAGGTACCACCAAACTGGCGTTTTTCCTGCTTTTTACTTTTGCAAGTATGATCACTTATAATACGTGGGTACTGCTTGGGCTGTTTGCGGTGAGCCTGGCGGCGTTTAAGCTGAGTAAGATTAAGTTCCGCGAAGTGCGGTTTATGATGATTTTTATGCTGGTATTTCTGGTGTTGAATAATTTGTTTATTTTTCTGTTTGACCCAAATCAGGGAACCACATTGTACGGAACCAGACATGTGCTTTGCCACCTGTTCTGGCGGTATGATCTGACCGCAGAGCAGCTGTTTTATATGGTGAATATTTCTATGAAATATTTTGTCGCGCTGCCGGTTGCGATTTTATTTATTTCTGCAACGAACCCAAGTGAGTTTGCTGCAAGCCTGAATAGTATTGGAATTTCCTATAAAGTGGGTTATTCTGTGGCAATAGCCCTTCGTTACATTCCAGACATTCAGCGTGATTACCACAGCATCAGTCAGGCCCAGCAGGCCAGAGGCGTGGAGCTTGGAAAAAATGAGCGCTTTTTTGCCCGGTTGAAGAATTCGGTGAATATTCTCCTGCCGCTGATCCTTACCAGTCTGAACAGGATTGATACGATTTCCAATGCTATGGAGCTGCGTGGATTCGGAAAAGATAAAAAGAGGACCTGGTACATGAAGAGACCTTTTGAGAAAAGGGATTTCGTGGCAATTGGAGTTGGCGTGGTACTGCTGGTAGTCAGCATGACGGTGACGATACGGTGGGGGAGATTTTATAATCCGTTTGTGTGAGGGAATTGAATAATATGAAAGATATGAGATGGCTGTGCGAGGAGGCTCGCATGGCTATTTCTTTTAAAGTAAATTAAGGAGTGTACATATTATATTTGGTTATTTGTGGGGGGAGACAGATATAAAAAGAAGCATGACTGTCAAGAAGGAGATTGGATGCAATCTTTAAACGCACTATTAGTAAAACATTGGAAAAGGCATTCTATGGTCAATCATATGAAGTGAAAATTTTATGGTCTCTTCTTGTATTCTGAATTTGTGCGTGTTACTATGAACTTGTAGATATCTTTTGATCTGTGAAGCGTTTCCTGCGTAAGGAGGAAAAATGAGCAGAAAGCCACAGAACAAAAGAAAAAGAGACACTGCTTACCATCCGGAGCTGCATACAAGAGATGTGAACAGCCGGGAGATTTTCAAAAACGATACACTTGCCAGCCAGTTTTTGAGAAATTATACGAATATTCCATTGTTTGCGAATGTTCAGTCTGAAGATATCAAGGATGTATCCAGCAAATCAACTCTATTTACAGCAATGCGCCGGAAGCGATAAAAGAAATTTACAAGAAGATTTTATGGACTTTACTAATAAAGATGAATGTGCCCGTGGACGAGGCAAGAGAGATGATGGGCGAGATTGGAGGTCGTGGAATGGGGTATCTGTTTGAAAAAAGAGCAAATGTAACCGAAAACTAAATTTAAGTAAGGGAAACAAATCACGATGAAAGGTATTAATACGTAAAATGTTATAAACTTAAGTGAAATTTATAAAAACAAACCTCCGGTTCTCAGGGACACTCTGAGAGCCGGAGATTTTATCTTCAATTCACAAAGGAGAAAACCATCATGAATTTATCCAATATTTTCGAATCCACCGATTTTGTCCACGCAAGTGGCACGAAGGAGGAACTGCAGGTTGCAGAGTTTCTGAAAGCGCAGTGTGAGGAACTGGGAGTACCTGCTCATCTGGAGGCTTTTCGGGTTGCTATGGGAGAGATTGAATCTGCGCATTTGTTTGCAGATGGGAAGGAAATCACCTGTAAGGCGTTTAACTGCTGTGGCAGCGGCAGCGTAGAGGGAGAGCTTTATTATATGCCGGGAACGGATCCTGTTTCCATAGCAGGTGCAAAAGATAAAATTGTACTGATGGACACTCAGGGAGTTGGATTTTTTGTTTACCAGGATCTGATAAAAGCAGGAGCAAAGGGAATTATTTTCCAGTACGGAAATATGTATTATCCAAATACAGATATTGACCAGCGCGATCTGCGCGAAGCCGTTGTAGGGGAAGAACGGAAAGTTCTTTGCGCCATGATCCATTCCAGCCAGGCAGTAGAACTGGTGAAAAATAAGGTGAAGAACATTCGTCTGGAGGTTTCCCAGAAAGAGTACGACGGAGAGTCCCACAATGTAATTGCAGAGCTTCCTGGCAGACGGGACGAGTTTATTGTGCTTAGTGCCCATTACGATTCCACTTCTTTATCCCACGGCGCTTATGACAACATGAGTGGCTGCGCAGGTTTGCTTGGAATTATGGAACAGCTGAAGGGAAAAGAACTGAACTATAGTCTTCGTTTCGTATTCTGCGGAAGTGAGGAGAGAGGGCTTCTGGGCTCTAAAGCATATGTGAAGGAGCATAAAGAGGAACTGGACAAAATAGTGCTGAACATTAATCTGGATATGATTGGAACTTATATGGGTAAATTTATCTCCTGTGTTTCCGCAGAGGACAAGCTGGCACATTATATATCTTATATGGCAGCAGAAATCGGTTTTCCAATTGAGGCAAAGACCGGAGTGTATTCCAGTGATTCTACACCTTTTGCAGACAGCGGAATTCCAGCACTCTCTTTTGCCAGAATTGCCAGCTCCAATGTGGCACCAATTCATTGCCGCTATGATGTGAAGGAGGTTATGTCCATGGAGCAGCTACAGGGGGATATTGATTTTCTGGTGAAGTTTACAGAACGTTTTGCAAATGCAGCAGTGTGTCCGGTTGCAAGGGAGATTCCGGAGAAAATCAAGAAAGAACTGGATGAGTATCTTGCAAGAAAAAGAAAAGAGCAGTAGGGGAGGCATCCTATGAGTTACATAACCACATACACAAGAAACCATTTCAATCCGGTTCATCCGGAGGCGGAGAAGATCGATATTCAGGATATTGCACATGCGTTGTCGCTGACCTGTAGGGGAAATGGACATGTAAGTTCTTTCTGGTCTGTTGGGGAGCATTGTATTTGCTGTGCGAAGGAGGCTCTTGGGCGAGGGTATTCCAATCGTCAGGCGCTGGCTTGTCTTTTGCATGATGCCAGCGAGTGCTATATGTCAGATGTGCCCCGTCCGCTGAAGCAGGAGATGCCCAGATACCGTGAGGTGGAAGAGCAGCTGCTTCAGGTGATTTATAAGAAATTTCTGGGAAGCAGTCTGACTGATGAAGAAGCGCAGCGTCTGAAAGAAATTGATGATGATCTTCTCTGGTATGATTTAGAGGTTCTTCTGGAAGAGAAACAACCGGGGGATGCACCGAAGCTGCACTTTGAGCTGGATTATACAGTGCGGCCGTTTGTTGAAGTAGAGCAGGAATATCTGGAAATGTTTCAAAAACTGAGCGAATCATAAAAGACAGATTTTTACCCGGAGAATGCGGCATTTATTATGCAGAAATATGAGGATGGCAGATTCAGAAACAGACCTCAGACAGATTCTATGGGAGGAACAACACATGAACCAGGAGATAAGAATAGCGGTTTGTGATGACCTTGCGGAAGACAGGGAGAATATCACCCGGCTGCTTTCGGAATACACAGACAAAAATAACCTATATGTGAAAATAGAAGAATTTTCTTCCGGGGAGGCATTTTTATCCTCAGATACATCCGTTTATTCACTGGTTTTTATGGATATTTTTATGAGTGGGATGAACGGTATGGAGACGGCGAAGAAGCTGATTTCAAGAAACAGCCGGGTGCAGATTGTGTTCGGGAGCACCAGTACGGAGTTTGCAGCAGAGGCCTTTGATATTGAGGCGCTTCATTACATGGTGAAGCCAGTGAGAAAAGAGAAGCTGTTTCACATTCTGGATCGCTTTTTTGACAGTGTCTACTCCCTGCGGACTGTGAACGTGAAAGTGGGACGGCTGGAGGAGAGCATTTACATTTCCGATATTCTGTATGCAGAAGCAGATGGAAAACGAGCGAAAATTCACACGAAAAAGGGCGTGATAGATGCTTCCATGTCTATGGCAGATCTGGAAAAGGTTCTGCCAGCCAATGAGTTTTGCCGCCCGATCCGGTGGGCGCTGGTTTCCATGAGGGAAATCGTGGCTATGCCTACGGATATTCTGAAGCTGTCGGATAAGACAGAAATCCCCATCAGTCGTCTTAAGCGAAAGGAAATCCAGGATGCTTTTGCAAATTATAGCTGGCGAAGTACGAGACGGCGCATGCGGGGCGGAATCCTGTAAAAGAATTTACAGACTACGTTATAATTATAAAAGGAAAAAACTTTATAGCGTGTTTGAAAAAAGGTTTTCTGTAAAATATACGTTATAATCTGCAGGCGAAACTTGAAACGAAATATTGAGAGAACGTTTCGGACATGTTATGATTTGGAAAATATGAAAAACCTTTAGAAAACATTTTTTTGAAAGCGGAGGACATCATACTATGGGAAAAATTATTAATTTATCAGCAGTACTGGAAAAAGAAGAGAAATTACAGCAGGTTGTAGATTACATGGAGGAACTGAAAGACCAGTTTTCAGATTTGATCCAGGAGTATGAGGATGATGGCGCAGATGTAAGGAAAGTCGATACACTGACTGAGGCTCTGGACGCGCTGGAAGATGCATATGAGATGGTCTGTGAAGTTGCTGAGGAAGAGGAGTGATAATTTATTTAAAATAAGGTACATTCAGCTAAAAACACGAAACAACACAACGTGTTAATTAGTACTGGGTGTACTTTTCTTGTATATTGTGGAGATTTTGTAGTGTATAGAAATCGTACAAGCGTCGCTACGCGACGGCTCTAATGTTACTGTGAACTTTGTTCACAAAAAACACCTCGCGGAATGTTACCAGTGAACAGTAACGCTCCAATCTATTTTCTTATATAAAATCCCAAAAACCTATTGACATAGTGGGTTAATAGTGGTAATATCCATTTAACGAATAAATAACCCAGTAAATCAATACGGAATATCGACAATTATTGCGAAGAAGCAAGCTGGCAGTTACTGGGGGCAGATACAGACATAACAGGCGGGCCGCCATACGGCGACATCACCTCGAATAAATGTAAAGCGGCCGCAGGCGCCGGGAAAGGAATGGATATGGCATACTATAAGGGAACACTTGGATTAATCGGAAACACCCCACTTGTAGAGGTTACAAATATTGAGAAGGAGCTTGGACTGGAAGCTACTGTTCTTGTGAAGCTGGAATACTTTAACCCGGCAGGAAGCGTTAAGGACAGAATTGCCAAGGCTATGATCGAGGACGCAGAGCAGAAAGGAATTCTGAAGGAAGGTTCCGTAATCATTGAGCCAACTTCTGGAAATACCGGAATCGGTCTGGCATCTATCGCAGCAGCTAAGGGATACAGAATCATCCTCACCATGCCAGAGACCATGAGTGTTGAGCGTCGAAACATTTTGAAAGCATACGGCGCAGAGCTTGTTCTTACCGATGGAACCAAGGGAATGAAAGGTGCCATTGCCAGGGCCAACGAACTGGCAGAGGAGATTCCGAACAGCTTCATCCCAGGACAGTTTGTGAACCCGGCGAACCCGGCAGTGCACAAGGCTACTACAGGTCCGGAGATCTGGAGGGACACTGAGGGAAAGGTTGATATCTTCATCGCAGGTGTTGGTACAGGCGGAACCCTTACCGGAACAGGCGAATATCTGAAAGAGCAGAACCCGAATGTGAAAATTGTAGCACTTGAGCCTTCTACCTCCCCGGTATTATCTGAGGGAAAAGCAGGTCCGCACAAGATCCAGGGAATCGGTGCCGGATTTGTTCCGGATGTTCTGAATACCAAGGTTTATGATGAGATTTATAAAGCAGAGGCTGATGAGGCATTTGCCACAGCGAAGCTTCTTGCACACAAAGAAGGAATCCTGGTTGGAATCTCTTCTGGTGCTGCTTTAAAAGCCGCAATCGACTATGCAAAGAAGCCTGAGAATAAGGGCAAAGTGATCGTAGCACTTCTTCCGGATACTGGTGACAGATACTATTCTACACCACTGTTTACCGAGTAATAGAGTCTATGGCTGGCTGCGTTCCGTGAAGAGCTTTTGGGCAGCGGAGTGGACAGTAATGCTTTTGTAAAATCTATGAACAATAAATAAGGAAGTGGCGTGATGCCAGTGAGGGCTGTCGTGTCTGATATGCGAAAGATGCATGTTGGAAGTGGCAGTCCTTTTTTTATTTCAGATTTAAACTTTGCAGAAAGCCTTTTTCAGACATGCTCTAAAATGTGTTTGAAAATTCATTCCATCAATCTGTGTACCCAAAGATTCATGACCATAATTTTCCATAGGTTTTTATATGCATAAAAAAAGCAATCTTGTGCATAAAAACCGTAACCTTCCTTAACATTATTGTTTCAAAAATTTCAATATGATATTCTTTTTATGAGAAAAAAGAGTGAATTTTCCTGATGAATTTTGCAGAAAACAGAGGATGCTGTGTTACCGTTTACAGGGAAATGACTGAAACAATGAGGGAGGAAGAAAGAGTGAAAAAACAAATTTCAAGATGTATCAAAATGCTGTTTCTGGGCATTATCATGTGCCTTGGCATGGCGCTGAGTGTACATGCAGACTCCGGTCAGTTCTTTAACTTTGAACCGGAAAAGTGGGATAAGGAAGGATTTTCCTGGACAGACAGTAAGGGACAGATCTGGAATGCCTATGAATATGGAACAAAGGGAGAGGCATTTATTAGTTCTGTAGACAAAGCGACTTCTATGGAATTGCAGTTTCCAAGTGTTGTATATAAAAATGGTGTGGCAAAGAAAGTAATTGGAGTAGGTTACTGCGATCCAGACAAAACTAATCCGTACGAGGCATATTATAGCTTCACTTATGGCGGGAAAAGCAGTGACTATATGTTATATAAGGTGATTCTTCCTGACAGTGTATGCTGTGTACTGAGAGATGCGTTTTATAATCATAGGGGAATAGCGGCAATTCAGCTTCCACAGAACCCTACATTATCCATTGGATACAGAGCTTTTGCTGGTTGTACAAATCTTCAGATCGTATATTTTAATGCAGCAGTGGGAAGTGCTCAGCCTGTAAAAATAGACGAATGGGCATTCCTGGGTTGTGATAAACTGGAAGAAATAACACTTCCACCAACGGGAGCATACAATGAAATTGATGGGGAGGCTTTTAAAGGCTGTGTTAATCTGAAAAGAATTTACAACGCCCCTTCCTATCTGGATATGGGAGACGAGCAATCTGTGGAGGAGGTTTCCTTTGCGGAAGGTCTTACCTATATAAATGGAATTGATACAACTGAGTGGACAAAATGGGATGAAGAGGGAGAACCTACAGAGGGACATATGGTAAATATTAAAACTCTGAAAAAAGTAACACTTCCATCTACTCTGAAAGAAATTGGCTCTGAGACATTCACAGATAATAAAAACCTTACAACCATAAATCTTCCAGATGGTCTGACAAGAATCGGAAGTTATGCATTCAAGGGATGTACCGCCCTTACCGGATTTACTTCTCTTCCAGCAAGTGTAAGCGGAGGCATTGAAGACGCTGCATTTATGGGCTGCAAGAACCTTCATCTTGAAAATGTATATATCCATGGAACAGACAGCCTACATTATCAGTTCGCTGACAGTGGTATCGTAAGCATCCGTGTTGGTTCTGATGTGAAATCCATCTGGGACGGCTCCTTTAAGGGTTGTACAGATCTGCAGTCCATTACGGTAGATGCAGGAAACTCCATCTTTTTCTCAAAAGATGGTATTCTTTATGACAAAGTTTACAAAACCTACGGTGGAGAGGTTATAGGCAATAATATTTGTTGCTATCCTGCAGGAAAAAGCTGGGCAGGAAGCTATACACTTCCGTCAGATGTGGTTCTGTTAAGCGGATTTGCCTTTGATTCCTGTAAATTTACAGAAATCCATATTCCGGCCCGGGTACTGGATCTGGATCGTGCAAGCCTGGCTTCCCTTGGGGATCATTCAAACTATTATGCCTTTGATTCCATCAAAGACAGCTGTAAATTATATGTTGTAAGAAATTCCTATGTTGATAATTATTTTAATGACCGTTATACTTTCTATTATGAGGATGGCGATGTGCTTCCGATTACCTATGATCTGGACGGTGGAACGAATAATAGCTCCAATCCATCCACTTTTGTAGGAGGAAACAGTATCAGTCTGAGCAATCCTACCCGTGAAGGCTATACCTTTGACTATTGGATGGATTGGTATGAGGATAAGATAGAGAATCCTTATACACCAACAGGGTCTGAATTAGTAAATGGTGTTAAATTTTATGCACACTGGACTAAGAACCCGGAACCGACCAAGGCCCCAGAGCCAACCAAGGCTCCGAACCCGACCAAAGCCCCGGAACCGACTAAGGCCCCGAACCCGACCAAAGCCCCAGAGCCAACCAAAGCACCAAATCCATCTAATGGCAACCAGAATACCGTAATTCCGTCCAAGCTTCCGAAGGTTACCGGAACCAAGGCCACCAATGTGCTTACCGATGGCGCCAAGATTTCCTGGAAGCGGATTGCAAGCGCAACCGGATATCAGATCACAATTTCCACTGACAAGAAATTCAAGAAGAATGTAAAGAATTATATTGTCGAGGAAAATAAAAACAATGAACTGATCTACGGTTTGAAATCTGGAAAGACCTATTATGTAAAAGTAAGAGCAATCGCACAGGGCGGTGGCAAGAAGGTTACTGGAAAGTATAGCAAAGCTGTTAAGTTTACAACCTATGTTGTGCCGAAGGTAAAGAAGATCAGTGTAAAGAATAACAAGAAGGGCACGATCACCATTACGGCATCCAAGGTAAAAGGTGCTGCTGGATATGCGTTTGTGGTTACCGCAGATTCCAATCTTTATGATATTGTGGACATCAAGGAATCCAAAAAGAATACGGTAACTGTGAAGAACCTGACGAAGGGACATACCTATTATATACGTGCGTGTGCATATAAGCTGAACAAGCAGAAACAGAAGGTGTTTGGCGTGTACACAAAGAAAGCTAAGATTACAATCAAAAAATAAGAAATCAATTGTTGTATTTAGTTACCTGTAAAAAGTGCTGCTGGTCAGGTGACCAGCAGACAGTAATAAAAAAGGAACTGTGTTTACAACCGGAGAGAACGTGACATGAAAAAAGATGAGCAGGCAAATGTGTTGCTTTCGCTGAAAAACTTATATCGGTTGTTTACCGTGAAAGATTATCCGGTCTATTCTACCGGAATTCTAGGAGAAAAAAGTAAAAAGGGTCTGACCCTGGTCAAATTCTGGGACGAATGTCTTCTCTATGAGTGGAAAAGTACGAAACACGGAAAAATGATTTTTCGAAAGAGCGGAAGCCAGAACCGGTATCACTCGGAATTCTGCAACCGTAAGGAAAGCTTTCCCCTGTATGAGGTTATATGCAGGAGATACTGGACGGTCTGAATGCGGAGACATTTGGCAGTCAGGTACTGATTTTTGAAAAATTCCTGAAAGAGAAAAATTATAACCATTCTGTGCTTGTACAGAAGCTGAGAAAATTTCTGGGCATGGTCATGGAGTCAGATCCATGGCTGTCCAGAGAGTGTGGGGAAAAGCTGATCTTCTGGATCGGTTACATAGAGAAAAAACAGAAGGATTTTTCCCAGTCCTTTGGGGATGCCTGGCTGTTTACCCTGCTTAGTCTGCACGCGATGGCGGGACCGGAAATATCCGGGGCAAAAATGAAACTGGTAAGAAACCGTGAAGACTTAAAGCCGGAATATATCTGGAGCTGTATTTATCAGGAATCCGGGGAAACCAGGCAGAGCTTTCTCACCTTGCGAAACTGTGAATTGTTCCGGAAATCTGTGAAAGCCAGCCATTTCTTTGGCAGAGAAGAAGAGTTATATGACTTGAAAGAGATGTTCTTCAATTCCGGAAAGTATCTGATTTCCGGAATTGGAGGAATTGGAAAAACAGAACTCATGCGTCAGCTTGTGAGCTGGATGGAGCAGGAAGAAGTAAAGTGCCGGATCGCAGCTGTTCAGTATGAGGAGAATCTGGCGGCCAGTTTTTCCAGAAGTTTTCTGAATCTTACTGGTGAGAGCGTGGAAGAAAGATTTCACGAAAGTATCTATCATCTGTCAGAAGAGCATCAGGAAAAAACAGTGCTTTTTCTGGATAATATGAACCATACGGAAGAGGAAGATCCTTACCTGTCAGAACTGAAAGATCTGCCGTGCACTATATTTGTTACTTCACGTCAGAAACATCTGGATGGGTTTACTACATTTGGCATAAAGGCACCGCAAAAGAGTGCCTTAAGTTTGATTTTTCGTGACAATTACAACAAAATACTTTCCAGAGAGGAAAAAGACCGGCTGAGTCGTTTGCTGGAAAAAGAGATTTTTCAGCATCCTCTGACATTGAAGCTTCTTGGAAAAGCGGGGACCTACTATTTTGGTAATTGGGATTATCTGGAAGAAGAGCTGCAGAATAACTGGAATGATGTTGCAGAAGAGTTCGGACTCATTGATATGTACCGTGGGCTGTACAAACTGGCTGATATTGGAGAAACCGGAAGCCAGCTGGCAAGGATGTTCGCGCTTCTGCCGTATCAGGAAATTGACCGGAATTTTACTGTGATGTTTTTCCAGGGATTTTTGAAGAAAAACGAAACTCTGGGAGAGGCGCTTGGCAGACTGGTGAAATTCGGCTGGCTGGAAGATACGGGAAATGGCTACCGTATGCATCCTGTAATTGCAGAGAGTCTGTGTACAAAGGATTTTTCAGAAGCTGAGTTTCAGCCATTCTGGGAACGGGCACAGAAGTGCTTTTTCCCGAAACAGGCATCGAAAGACGAGGATCCTCGTATGGAGGAAATTGCGTGGCTTGTCTTCCAGGGAATTTCCAGAGTACAGGGAGCGGTCAGTGACCAGCTTGTGGCACTGGCGGCAGAGGCTGCCCGATATCTGGAGCTGCCGGTTCCTATGTGCGGGAAAATCCGGAAACTGGAAAAAAGATGTGCACAGATTTCCAATGAGACGAAGTTTATGGTAGCGTGTCTGACAGAGACAAAACCTGAACAAAACGAAGAATATATAGAACTCTTCCGCGAACAGCTGAAAAAGAGAACGCTATCATCGGAATGGATGTTGTTTGCTATAAGTGATTTTTGCAATAGGCTGGAGCAAAGCAGTAATTATGAGTGTTACCGGGAGATCTGTGATTTAATTTTTCAACAGAAGGATAATATTGATTATAAAATTGGATATGCGCTTTTGCAGACGAATATGCAGATGTTGAAGCTTAATGTGAAAAAGGTTGAAATGTGGGTAGAACGTGGAATCCTCATGTGTGTACAATGGGGGCATAGCCAGAGAATACTGGATTTTCTTTATCAAAAAGCAGAATGTCATATGTTTCTTCAGGAAAAAGAAAAGCTGGCAGATTGTCTGGAAAAAATAGAGCAGATACGACAGATACAAAGAAAGCGTCAGGTTGAGAGTGAGTTTGTAATATGGCAGCTTCGTGGTCAGCTTGCAGCTATGGATCAGAATATGGAAGAAGCCGCCTATTGTATGGAACAAGCAACGGACAGGTGCAAAATGTACTGTGGTGAGAAAAATCAGATGTATTCTGCCATGTCAGAGGAACTGGCACGAATGTACAATGCCGCCGGACGAAGGGAAGAGTCGTTGGCATGTCATCTTGCGGTTCGCAATCAGCTGCTTAAGAATGGCTATCGTGAGGGTTCTATGCTTCTGATGGTGGACAACAATATGAGTGTAGTCTACCTGGACCTGGGAAGACCGGAAGAAGCGATCCCATATCTGACAGAGGCGCTGGAGCTTACGAAGGAAAATGGACTTGTAGGTTCGGCAGTTGCAGAGCCTACCTGGAATCTGGCACGCGTTTACCGTGCACTTGGAGATGAAGAAAAAGAAGATATATATCTGAAAGCCGCCGTTGAAGGCTTCCGGGAATGCTATCCGCCGGAGCATCCCAAGCGGATTGCGGCTGAACAAAGACTGAAAGAACGCCAGGGAGAATGAACCTGGCGTTTAATCGTTGAAAGAAGGTGAGAGTCACCAATCGTAGAAATATTCAGTACTGAAAGATTACCCGCGTTACAATATGGAGATAGAGTTATTGTGGATTCCACATTCCTGTTGAAAACTGCCTATGATGTACTGAGAGATAAATGTCTGGCAATTACTGCTGTATCCTGCTCAGAAAGCCCTGAAGAATCGCGACCAGATCGTGAAAGCATTCAAAGAATATGGCTTCACATACATTTCTTATTTTCTTTCGGGTTTTTACCCATTATCACAATCCCTAATTTGATGTAAAATCCCTTTCTTCTGTTTATTCGCGCCACAAATCCTGTCATCCATGCCATTCTCTTTTATTCCTAATTTAACTCCGTTAAGATAAGTTCAGAAAAAAAGGAGGTAAAAGGAAAGAGATGAAAAAAAGAAGTCACATTTTCCGTGGACTTGCCAGCATTTTCCTTGCATTGATGGTACTGTTCGGAACCGTCATGTCAGTGGCACTTAGCTGGGAAGGCCGTGTAAACGAGCTTCTGGGCATTTCGGATGACACTTTTGTGAAAAGCCAGAATCCCGACGACTACTATTACAAGTCTGATTATGAAGATCCGGCAGATCTGATCAAAGCAGAAATTGCCCTGAATACCAGAATGGAAGCCGAAGGTGCGGTGGCATTAAAAGGCACACCAGCGGTAGATGGAACCGGAGTTACCTTATTCGGAATGCGTAGCCAGGCAATGCAGTACGGCGGCTCCATGGGTTCCTTGGTAGAAACCAAGCAGGCAGTGCGGCTGGCTGACGCACTGGAGGAATACGGATTTTCTGTAAATCCGGACATGGTTTCCTTCTATGAGGACATGGAAAAAACATATGCGCCGACGAAAGCCGCCGGTGGCAACTGCGTAGATACAAACGAGGGTTCTACCGTGAACGAAGTTCCAGTGAAAGAGTACTTCGCAATTTCCCCAGATTCCATGGAAGGCTACAAAGACGCGGCAATCGTAGTTCTCGGAAGAGACGCAGGCGAAGGTGCCTGCTTTTACCCGGGAGCAGACGGAATCGCAGATCCGGAAGAGTTTTCCAACAGCCCTACTGGAAATATTTTAAGCCTGTCAAATGCAGAGAGAGCGCTGTTCAACTATGTTGAGAACCAGGGCTTTAAGAAAATTGTGGTTCTTCTTAATTCTGCATGTGCAATGGAGATTGAAGAACTGAAACAGGATGACGCAGTAGACAGCATTCTCTGGATCGGCAATCCGGGATGCTATGGAACATACGGAATCGCAGAGCTTCTGAATGGCTCCGTACTTCCATCCGGACATCTTACCGATGCATACGCAGTAAATGCTGCACTTGCACCGGCAATGCGGGACTATGGTGCATATGTATTTACAAATGCAGATGACATTGACACTTCTTCCAACAATGCCCTGCGAAGCAGATGGTATCTGGCAGAAGAAGAGGGAATCTACATCGGTTACAAATACTATGAAACACGTTACTTTGATTCTATCCTGGAGCAGGGAAATGCATCCCAGGCTCTGACAGGGGAAACTGTAGATGGTGGAAAAGTATGGGATTACGACAACGAAGTATCCTACAGCTTTGGCTATGGCCAGGAAGGTTCTACTTTCTCAGAGGAGATCACAGATGCGAAAATCGACTGGAGTGGGGAAACTCAGTCCCAGGTGACTGTAAAAGTAACAAACACTGGCGATAACGCAGCAAAGCATGCAGTACAGCTTTATGTTTCCCTTCCATATACAGACTATGACAAAGAAGCTGGCGTAGAGAAATCCGCGATTCAGCTGGTTGGTTTTGGAAAAACAGGGGAAGCACAGGAGAAATCCTTCGAGGATGTAGTACTTCTTCAGCCAGGAGAAAGTGAAGATGTAACCATTACATTTACAGCAACAGATTTCTATTCTTATGATACGACAGAGGAACATGACGGCGTTACAGGTGCCTACATTCTGGAAGCCGGCGATTATTATTTCGCAACCGGAAATGGTGCTCATGATGCAGTCCAGGCTGTTCTGAAAGAGCAATACCCGGATAAGATGAAAGACGCGAAGCCTACAGGAACTGTATATAAAGAAGCTGTGGACTCCAAGCTTACTTTAACCGAGTCAAACGGTGCTACCATTCAGAACCAGCTTACAGATGGAGATCTGAATTCTTATAATTGCGGCACAGAAATCAATTACTTAAGCAGAAGTGACTGGTCACATACTTTCCCAACCGGAATCGGCGATATCACAGCAACTGAGGAAATGATCCGCCTTCTTCGCAATGAGATTTACGACAAAGAAGGGGAAAATGCTGCATACGACGGTCCTACAGAATTTACCTATGGGGCGGACAACAATATCCAGGCAATCCAGCTTCGGGGACTTGATTATGACGATCCGCTGTATGAACAGGTGCTTGATGAGGTCAGCCTTCAGGATATGCTGAACACTTATTGCGCATTGATGAATTCAAACGAAGATATTGTTATGCCAAAAGAAAACGGTGCAGACAGCCCTGTGGGACTTCTTGGAACCATTGGAAAATACACCGCAGGCACGATCTATGAAGTAGCAGAGGACGACCCATCCTATGGACATTCCACCGCTGTTTATGTCAGTGAAAACGTGGTAGCGGCAACTTTCAGCCGTGAGCTTTCCAGCGAGCAGGGACGTCTGATCGGAAATGCAGGCTTATGGGATGGATATACAGAATGGAATGCACCAGGCTTAAATATTCACAGAAACCAGTACAACGCCCGTAACCTGGAATATTATTCCGAGGATCCAATTCTTACAGGAGCAATGGGAGCCAATGTTTACAGACAGGCAGTTGCTTATGGACTGGTAGTAGCTGGTAAACACTTTGCCTTTAACGATCAGGAGACAAACCGTGATGGTGTGGCTGTTTTCCTTGGAGAGCAGGCTGCAAGGGAAAATGAGCTTCGTGGTTTCCAGATCGCATTCCGTGATGGAAACGCAAACAGCCTGATGACCGCTTTCAACCGTCTTGGCTGTACCCACGTAGGAGCAAGTAAAGGCCTTATGAATGGTATCCTCCGCGGTGAGTGGGGATTCAAAGGCTATGTAATTACAGACTCTGTTAAATCTGCCAAGTATTTCCTTCCATCCGAATGTCTGGTGGCTGGAAACGACAGAATGCTGGGAGGCTCCAACAACGTTTCCGTATGGGGATACACAGAAGACGAAGTGGCAGATGATCTGGTGATCCAGGCTGGCGTGAGGGAGTCTTATCACAGATATCTGTACACCTATGTAAACAGTAGTGTAATGAATGGAATTTCCGAGAAAACAGATGCAACAGGGGCAATCGCATGGTGGATCCTGGCATTGCAGCTTGCGATGGGAATCAGCTTTGTACTGTTTATCGTATTCCTGGTAATGTTTATTTTGAAATACAGAAAGGAGCAGAAAAACGATGAACCAGAGAAAATTCAGTAGACTGGAATTTGTTATGGGAGTTTTGTCATTGCTCCTGAATATAGTTGGAACTGTTTTGTTCTTCGCCAGCTACACCACAGGATATTACAAATTCGGAGAAATGAATTCTCCTATGATCCTTCCTTTTTCCTGGTGGGAATCGGAATGGAAATCTTTTCCCTGCTTGCCATGGTGAAATGGGGAGATAAAATGTGGACACGGTTTCTTACCTTTGCCATAACAGCCTTGCTTGTGGCGGGCGCGATCCTTCTGATCGGAGACCGTGTAGAGGGAATCGGAAACTGTATTGTTACAGATTACGATTCCGGTCACGGCGGTGAGGAAGCCATCTATTACTCACTGGCAGCTTCCGGGGCAATGCTTCTGGGAATGCTCCTTAATGTTGCGGGGAGCTTTTGCAGAGTTCTCCAGAAGATTGAAATTGTGGAAGCAGCCGCGGATAGTGGAGAAGAGTAAGCTGGGAGATAGGATCAGGAAGTAATAAAAAGCAACTCAAACAAAATATGGCACCAGCCAGAAAATAAAGAAAGTGGAGGAATTTAAAATGAAGAAATCAGTAGCAGCAGTTTTAACAGCAGGAATTATGGCAGCAGGAGTGATCAGCAGCGGACTTACCGTTTTTGCTGAGGACGCAGAGGAGAAAACCTACAGCGTAACTTACAATCTGAATGATGGAAACACAGAGGATATGCCGGGCTTCCAGTTCTTAAGTGCAGACATGAAAGGGCTGACCTCTTATGACAGCCGTTTGTATGTTCAGATTGATCTTACACTGGATGGCAAAGATGGTTATAAACTTGTTTCCGACTGCTATTGTGTAGAAAACGGAAAGAAAGCTGAAGTCGGCGATGATACCGGAATCGGTGTTACCATGACTACAACAGCAGAAGGCACTTATACAGATAATGGAGATGACACTATAACAATTGATACTCCGGAGCATGTACATCATGATATGTTCACAGACACTTATTCAATTCAGATGAAGGAAGCTGCAGGAATGAATGTCCTTGGAAACACAGAGGATGGTTCCTATGACAGCGATGATCTGCCAGAGATGACTTCCATGGTTCCGGAAACAGTATTTACTGTAAACGACAAAGATGAAATCGTAACCTACAATTATCTTCATCCGGAAGATTATGAGACAGAAGAAACAGAAGATGGAGCAGATGCAGCGGCTTCTGACAGCGCAGCAGCTGGAAATGAACTGATCGCAATTCCAAGTGATGATGAGCAGACAACCTTCACCTTATTTGACAATGGAACTTATGAATTCTATTTCGCAAGCTATGATGTAAAAGACAACGGAACCTATGCTTATGATGCAGACTCCCAGACTCTTACTATCACAGATGCAAATGGAAAAGAGACAAAATCTGAGGCAGATGGCGACAATGTGAAATTTCATTATGAATACAGCGAAAGCGACCAGCTTACAGGAGATTTCACTGTAGAGGCAGCAGCACTTGCAGATGCACTGAAATAAGGAAATATTGAAGTCTTGTAAAAGACAAAAGAGAGAACAGTAACAGAGAGAAACAAGGCTTCCGGCTGGTCGGAAGCCTTGTTTGACCACACGTATCAAGTATGCTATATTTAAAATTAACGTAACCACTCAGTGGAAGTATTCTGTGAGGGGTGTGAACAGCATTATCAGATATAATGTATACTTGGGAAAAGGTGTGGGAAAATGAACGTAGCAATCGTAGATGACGAACTGGAAATGCGCCAGACATTAGTGGATTATATTGGAAGATTCGGAGAGGAATCCGGTATTGAGCTGGAGACGGTAACTTTTGAATCCGGGGAGCAGTTTCTGAAAAATTATAAGATGATTTTTGACATTATCATCTTTGATATTGATATGCCGGGAATCAACGGAATTGATACTGCACGGAAGCTAAGAGAGATGGATTCTAATGTGACCATTATTTTCGTGACGAACATCGCCCAGTATGCCATTAACGGTTATGAGGTAGATGCGGTAGACTATATCCTGAAGCCTGTGAGTTACTACGACTTTTCCATGAAATTCCACAGAACGGTGGCAAAGGCAGCCCAGAAGAAGGAACACACCATAAAAATAGAGACTGCGGAAGGAACCAGAAGGTTACGGCTTCCAGCACTGATCTATGTAGAAGTACTTTCTCATTATCTGTATTTTCACACCACAAAAAGGGATTACAGATCCAGAGGCAATATTTCTGAGATAGAAAAGGAACTGGAAAAATATAATTTTGTGCGGATTCATCGCTCTTATATTGTGAACCTGAAATATGTAGCAAGGTGCTGAGCAAAGAGGTAACCGTGGGAGAGCATGTTCTTCCGGTAAGCCGGAATTATAAAGAAAAATTAAAAGATGAGTATTTGAAATACATAAGGGGAGAGGAATAAAATGCTGGGAAATATATCCTTTCTTGATATCTTTGATGTTTATCGTGTGCTGCTTGGGATGGTCAGCGCAGAGTTGATTTTTGTGGAGCATGCAGCCAGGCACCGGGAACATTTTATGAGGAGAGTGCTGACAGGCGGAGTGGGAATCCTTTTGTTTGCGCTGCTATGCATTCCGATGTACATGTTCCGGGAAATAGTCGGAAATTCTGCAATCGCCTCTTTGATAACCGGTGGCTGGTGGTTGATGATCGGCATCGTGTCTATGTGCTTTATCTATTATTGCTATGAAGTAACCGTATGCAATCTTATGTTCCAGTGTATTTTGGGCCTTGCACTGGAAAATCTGGTGACTCTTGTTCTCCAATATCTGATTTGTAAAAAATTGTTTCCTTCCTTGCAGACGGAGCATACAGTTCTGTATATTGTGCTGACTGTTCTGTGTTATGCGCTGTTTGACATAATGGCATACCTGCTTCTTGTACGGAAAAATGTCAGAGGACAGATCGTAGTGGAAGAGGACTGGCGTACCTTTTTTATCTATCTGACGATTTATATTTTCATTTCAGTAATGGGAGATGTGACAAGCCTTATTTTCCATTGGGGGCAGGCTGGCGGCAAAATGTTTGGTGGGATGGAGGTATTTTCCCATACGGCAATACCGTATTTTTGCATTGCGGTAAATGTGATTGTCAATCTGGTAATCGTCCTTTTGCAGAGCATGACATACCGAATCCTCTCCTTGCAGCAGGAAAAAAAGATGATCCAGATACTTCAGAAGGAAAAGGAGCAACAGTACAATTTCAGCCGTGAAAATGTGGATCTGATCAACCAGAAATGCCACGATCTGAAACGGCAGATCCGGGCGTTGAAGCTGGTTCAGGGGGAAGAAAGAGACCGGCTTTTCAAGGAAACAGAAGAAGCAGTACAGTTTTATGATGCCCATGTGAAGACAGGAAATGACGTGCTGGATACTATTCTAACAGAAAAAAGTTTTGTGTGTACAAGACAGAGCATCCGTTTTTCATGCAATATCCATGCAGAACATATGGACATCATTGATGTGATCGATTTTTACACAATAGTAAGCAATGGCCTGGATAATGCAATTGAATGTGTTTCCAGGTACGAAGATAACGAGAAAAAGGTAATCAATGTAGCGGTTCTGGAACGGGGAAGCATGCTTCACATTTTTATTGATAACTATTTCGATGGTGAGCTGGAATTCCGCAACGGATTCCCGGTGACCAGTAAGGATGACAAAGGTTATCACGGCTATGGGGTGAAAAGCATGCAGATGATTGCGAAGAAATATGGCGGGGATATTCGGATCAGTGTGAATAATCATACGTTTTCGCTGCAGATTATGCTGCCGGTGAGGTAGGAAAGATTCGCAAATAGAGAAAAATATGTAACTGTTCAGTACCTTCACAGTTACGAGCTAAAATGCATTTCAAATCACCTACGGTGATGGTATTTTGAAAGAGAGGCATGCGGATTGTAGGAATGCTTTTTTAAATATGAGGAGAAAGTATAAATGAAAAAAATAAAAGGTGTCAATTTAGGCAACTGGCTTGTCCTGGAGAAGTGGATGCTTCCGGAAATGTTTGAGGGAACCGGTGCGGAGGATGAGGTCTGGCTAAATCGGAAGATGAATCCCGCAGAGTTAAAAGAAAAGATGAAGGAGCACCGTGATACATTTATTACGGAACAGGACTTCGCATTTATCAAAGAGCAGGGAATCTGGCTGCTGCGCATTCCGGTTCCATACTTTATTTTCGGCGACCGGCCACCTTTTAACGGATGTGTGGAATATCTGGACAAAGCCTTTGACTGGGCAGAGAAGTATGGCTTGCAGATATTAATTGACCTGCATACAGTTCCGGGAAGTCAGAATGGATATGACAATGGCGGTCTGACCGGTGTATGTAAATGGTGCAAAAATCCGGAGGAAGTGGAGTTTGCCCTTACCGTACTGGAACGGCTGGCGAAGCGTTATGGCCAGCGCGAGGGATTATATGGAATTGAAGTTCTCAATGAGCCAATCAGCTTTCTTGTGTATGCGACAGCGCCTTCTACCGGGAAAGCAGTGGACAAAGAAGAAGCCAAAGGTTCCGGCTATGTTCCCCTTCCGTTTTTGGAAAACTTCTATCGGAACGCCTATAGGCGTCTTCGGAAAATTCTCCCGGAAAATAAGACCATCGTGTTCCATGACGCTTCCGCCTGAGACACTGGGGAAAGTTTTTCCATAAAGAACATATGAAAAACGTGGTGCTGGACACCCATATTTATATTTTTGCCATGGAAAGCTTCGTACCGATTCATATGCCGTGGGTTTATCAGATTTACATAAAGAGCCAGCAGCGGCTGATAGAGAGAATTCAGAAGGATGTGCCGGTGGTGGTTGGCGAATGGTGCATCTGTAATAAATATGCGGAGAAAGCGGTTTCACAGGCGAAATCAGAAGAAACTGCTGCAAAAGAGAAGCAGGAAAAAACCACTTCAGAAGTGAAGCTGGCAGAAGACATTTCTGATAAGAGCGCAAAGGTAATAGAGCAAGACGAACTGCGTAAGAAACGTTATCTGGAAATCGCAGCCATGCAGCTTCAGGCATGGGAAAGCGGTGCAGGCTGGATCTACTGGAGCTATCAGTTTAAACCAAATCGAAAGGAGCCTCTTGATGAAAAGTGGAAAGAAAGCTGGGATTTTTCAAGATGTGTGGAAAACGGCTGGATTGAATTCAAGAACCGATAAAAAGAAGGTCACATTGCGGGAAATGATCTTCGGATATTTCCTGGGACCCCTTCTGGTACTGTCCATGACCAGCGTGGTAGCGTCTTATTACCTTACCTTTTACCGGACTTATGAGGATGTTGTAAATCAGAGAGTTTTTCTGACGGTATTGCCGCTGATCTCTGTGATCCCTATGGCATTGTCAAACATTGTAATCGGAATCATGGTTGGAAAGACCAGGACGAAGCAGGGAAAAGCAAGACCTTACATATTAATGGCAGCGCCAATGCTGCTGATTTCCGGAATCCTGGTATTTTGCATTCCTTATTTCAGTCTGGGCGTGCGCATGGTCTGGATGGTGGTAACCTACAATTTATTTGCTGCCATCGCCAATCCGGTCTATGGTACTTCCCACTATCTGATGGTGTCTTTGTCCACTCGTGACCTGGATCAGAGAGGAAAGCTTTCCGTTGTTTCGAATATTCCGGCGGTGGCAGGAAACGGTCTGATCAGCAGTATCGTAATGCCGCTGATTCTGGGCTGGATTAATTCTGCCGGCAGCAACGGCGTGATGCAGAATCGCTGGCAGGTGGTTATGACCATATTTGCGGTACTGGCATTTGTGGGCTGTATCCTGGAGTACTTCTTTACCAGAGAGCGCATCACGGAAGAGGATATGGTGGAGACAGATGCGGGAGTAAATAAAGCAGAAACTACAGGAACTCCTTCCACCCTACAGCAGCTTAAAGGCGCAGCCTCCGATTCCTACTGGTGGATCATCATCATTTTCTATATGCTGTACCAGATGGGTGTTATGTTTAAAGGTGGCTATGTGTTCAACATATTCTGTCATGAATTTTTCCAGGAAGTGCACATTTTCGGAATGACTTTGTCCGCAGATATGGCACAGTCCGTTCTGGCTCTGATCAGTGGAATCCCGCTGGCAGCAGGTATGTTGTTTATCTGGCCTCTGGCAAATCGCTTCGGAAAAAAGAATATGATCCTGGCAGGCTGTGTGGTTTCTATTGCAGGAAGTATTGTGTGTCTCCTGGCACCGGATAACTTCGTAGTGATGCTGGCAGGTCAGACATTGAAAGGCTTGTCCAGCGTACCAGGTGCATACATTATGATGGCACTGTTCGCAGATGTGCAGGATCACCTGGAGGCGAAGCTTGGTTACCGTGTAGATGGAATTTCCATGTCGGTTTACAATACGGTACTGACTGTGGTAAACGGTCTGGCTGTAGCTGTGTTCAACTTTTTCTATGACAGCGCCATGTTTTCCCATAAAGGAACAGCTGCATTCTTTTTCCTTGGATTCGAGATCGCGGCACATGGAATCCTGATTATCGTAGTATCCTTCTTGAATGTGGAGAAGAATATCAAGGAAGAGCAGGAGCTGATCGCCAGGAGAAAGGGACAGATATAGAGACTGTTTGAAAAACAATGTGGTTCATATATGGCAAAAACAGGCAATGCGGGAGGATGCATTGCCTGTTTCTGTTAAACTGAGAAATTAGAGCATAAGGATTATAGAAAGTCTTTTTCACTTAATATGAATGAATTTAGGAAATAAAGGAGATCACAATAAAATGAGCGATAAAAAATTCAACTGGATCTGGCTGCCCACCTGGACAGCAGAGGACAAAGAGAACCCGGCCTTAGTTTTGTTCCGCAAGGAAGTGGAAATAACAGGAACTCCAATTGCCGGAAAAATTACCATTTCAGCAGATTCCAGGTACAAACTATATGTAAATGGCGAACTGGTGGAGGTTGGCCCGAGCAAAGGAGACCGGCAGGTATGGTATGCAGATGATGTTGAGCTGCTTCCGTTTTTAAAAAAAGGAAAAAATGTAATAGCGGTCCGTGTCCTGAGATACCCGACTATACAAAGCAAAGGCTGTTTCGGAATCTACCGCACAGAATATCCATTCCTGTATGTGGAAGGCGACGCCGAAGATAACCTTGGCAGACAGTATACTCTGGACACAAGTGAAGGCTGGCTGGGAAGAAAAGATGAAGCATTTCATATCGTATCCGAATCCGATCTTTTTGCCCCATTACAGATCCTGGAAAATACAGGTGGTTCCATGTGGCAGAAGGGCTGGATGAAGCCTGGATATGATACTACAGGCTGGGCGCTTCCATATGTGTATCCAGATATGAACCGTGCGTGCAGCCCGGGAAACCTGGAAAAAAGAACAATTCCGTTTCTTTACAGAAAGAACCGGAAGTTTGAAAAGGTGATGCAGCTTGGCGAGAATGCACTTTTCGCAAAAGAAGAATGGGAAGATTTTCTTTTCGGAAAAAGAAGCCTTTGCATCCCGGAAAAGTCAACCGTATCGGTGGAAATCAGTGCCGGTGAGGAGATGACCGGTTATCTTCACCTTCTTATGGAAAAAGGAAGCGGTGCCCGGATAAAGATTTTACAGTCCGAGGCCTATGTGCTGGGCGGTGAAATTGGTGACTTAAAGGTTCCCTTAAAGGGTGACAGAGTAGATATGGAGCATGGATACCTGGATGGTTTTACCGATCAATACAAATGTGCGGGATATGGAACCGTAGATGAACCGGAAAGCTACGAGCCATTCTGGTTCCGGACGTTTCGGTTTATCCGCCTGGAAATTATTACCCAGGAAGAGCCGCTGATATTGCAAAAATTTGATTATACAGAGACCGGATATCCGCTGGAAGTAAAGACAAAGGCAGTTGCTTCCGATGAGCGCTTTGCAAAAATATGGGAAATCAGCGAGCGTACTCTGCGCCGTTGTATGCATGAAACCTATGAAGATTGTCCGTTCTATGAACAGTTGCAGTATGCAATGGATGCAAGAACCCAGATTTTGTACACCTATGCAGTTGCGGCAGATGACCGCCTGGCAAGACGCTGCATGGAAGATTTCCGGCGTTCCCAGAGATACGACGGACTTTTAAACTGTGCAGCACCCAGATATGATGTCAGTGTGATACCAGGATTTTCTATCTATTATATTCTCATGCTGTACGATCACATGATGTATTTTGGGGACAAAGAATTGCTGGAAAAACATTTGCCGACAGTAGAGGGAATTCTGAATTTTTTCCATTTTCACCGGAGCAAAGATGGGTACGTGGACAAGATCGGAGGATTAAACGGAAAGGTCCGCTTCTGGTCTTTTATCGACTGGGCTGTGGAATGGGCAGATACCACAGGAATCCCGCCAGCAACCTTGAAAGGTCCTGTAACTATGGAAAGCCTTCTATACATATTAGGACTTCAAAAAGCTGCAAAAATAGCGGAGTATCTTGGAAGAAAGGAATTAAAGCAGATTTTGGAGCTGCGGGCAACTGCTGTGCAGACTGCGGTAAGAACATTTTGTACCGGGCCAAACGGAATGCTGCAGGACGGTCCTGGAATCAATGAGTACAGCCAGCATACTCAGGTCTTTGCGGTTCTCACTGACACGGTAACCGGGGAGCAGGGAAAGCAGAATCTCAGAGAAACTATTTTGCACAAGGAACAGTATCCCCAGTGTTCCGTTGCTATGGCATATTATCTTTTCCGTGCTCTGGAAAAAAAAGGAATGTATGAGCTCACAGAATCCTACTGGGATATCTGGAAGAAGATGATTGAAAAGCATGCTACAACCTGTGTGGAGGATGACGTGCAGGAGCGAAGCGACTGCCACGCCTGGGGAGCATTGCTTCTCTATGAACTGCCATCCGTGATTCTTGGCGTACGTCCTTCGAAGCCTGGGTACGAAGATATGGAGGTAAAGCCAGTACTGGGTTATCTTACATGGGCAAAGGGTGAGGTAATTACGCCGAAAGGGACGATTCAGGTGGAGTGGAATAAAGATGGAGAGGAAGTTCACATTTTTTGATTTCAGATTTACTCTCTAGGCTGTATGAGTATCAAAACAAATAACGAATCTATTAACACTACAATGATAATTAATCGTCGAAAGAAGACGGGAATCACAAGTCGTAGAAGAGTTTAGACCGGGAATATTATCTGGTCTGCAGTATGGGGATAAAATTATTGTTGATTCATTGGAAACAATCGCGGATACTCAGCTGGATTTGAAGAGCGTATTTTTACAGCAGTAACAAATGGTGTGGATATCGTCAGTTAGAATAGTGATGTATTAATCCTATTGACATACTAGGGTACTTTATAGTAACATAAATCAAAATCGGCCGAGCTTTTTGCGCGAAGGATATTTTTTGTCTGAAAGGGAAAGATGGAGCTGGGGAGAGACTAAATTTACTGCCACAGGAGGCTAATCATATGAGCGAAATCACTGCAACAAAAGAGCAGCAGAATAAATACGAAGCTTTAAAAGAATACTTACGCAGTCTGGGAAGTGTGGCTGTGGCTTTTTCGAGCGGGGTGGACTCTACGTTTCTTTTGAAAACAGCACACGATGTGCTGGGGGATAAATGTATCGCGATTACTGCCATGTCCTGTTCTTTCCCGAAGAGAGAACTGGAAGAGGCGAAGACCTTCTGTGAGAAGGAAGGAATCCGCCACATTACAGTAGAGTCTGAAGAACTGGAAATTGAGGGCTTCTGCCAGAACCCGACTAACCGTTGCTATATCTGCAAGAAAGAATTATTTGAGAAAATCTGGACATTGCCACAAAAGAAGGCCTGAATGCAGTGGCAGAGGGCTCAAACATGGATGACAACGGAGACTACAGACCAGGCTTACAGGCTGTTGCAGAGCTTGGGGTAAAGAGCCCGATGCGCCACAGCGAATTGTATAAAGCAGACATCCGTGCCCTGTCTAAAGATCTTGGCCTTCCCACATGGGAAAAACAATCCTTCGCCTGTCTTTCTTCCCGTTTTGTATACGGTGAGACTATCACGAAGGAGAAACTTGGTATGGTAGACAAGGCAGAACAGCTTCTTCTGGATCTGGGATTTCATCAGCTTCGTGTGCGTATTCATGGTACACTGGCACGAATTGAAGTATTGCCAGATGAACTCCAGAAAGTCCTGGAGAACCGCAACCAGATCGTGAAAGCATTCAAAGAATACGGCTTCACATACGTGACCATGGATCTTCAGGGATACCGAATGGGAAGTATGAATGAGACATTGAAGAAATAGTTTCGGTTTATGCATTATCGTCTATACTATGCTGTTAGTTAATTGTTTTAAATGCTGTTTTGCTTTATCATTGAATTAATCGTCTGACAAATATTTGGAGGGAGTATACTGCGTGCTCATTTGCAGAATAGCAGGTTATCCATTTGGGGGAAGCGGTTATTGTTCTGTTGCGGATAATAATGGAAAAGACTTTTGCTCTAGAGCCTGTTTGAAAGGACGAAAAAAAGAATAGCGAGGTAAAGCGTATGAGAAACAGACGACTGGCACTGGCTGCAGCATTGCTGCTGGCAATCACAAGTGCAGACGGAGCAGCACTGGCAGTAAGTGGATCTGATTTTTCTTCTGAGGAAGTAGCAGAAGCAGTTTTTGACGAAGTGGAGAATGAGGGTCTGGACAATCAGGATGAGGTTCAGGAACAGGTTCAGACTCCGGAGATGGATCAGGTGGAGGATCAGTCATCCGAGGATTCATTCTCAGATGCGTCTGGCATGGAAGCAGCTGCAGAATGGCAGAATGAGGAAGCGGCAACAGCAGACGAAGCCCTGGTTTTTTCAGATGGAGAAGACACAGGAATTACCTACACCTTGTCAGATGATGGGAAACTGGTAATTTCCGGAACTGGAAGCATCGCAGATGATGCATTTGCTGGCAACACTAAAATAACAAGCGTGGTTATCTCTGAAGGAGTGACCGGCATTGGTTCCCGTGCATTTACCGGCTGCACCAATCTGACAAGTGTGACAATTCCAGAAGGCGTAACAACCATAGATGGTATGACATTTGGCAATTGTACCAGTCTGACAAGTGTAACCATTCCGGGAACGGTAACCTCAATAGAAGTTCAGGCATTCTGGAACTGCAGCAGTTTGACAAGCATAACTATTCCTGCAAGCGTAACGAGCATCGGAAGCGGTGTATTCCAGGGCTGTACCAGCTTGACAAGTGTAAAGCTTTCAGAGGGTCTGACCAGAATTGGAGATCAGACTTTTGGCAGATGTAATGCGTTAGAAACCATAGAAATCCCGGCAAGTTTGACATCTATAGGAAATGATGCGTTTAAAAACTGTGCCAAGCTGAGAAGTATCCGCTGCTATGCAAATAGCAGCACGTGGCAGCCCAGATACATTTGTGATTCAAATACAACCGTATATTACAGCTACAATCCGAACCATACTCATTCCTATAAGTCACATGTGATAAATGAGTGGCTGTACCTATTCAGGATCTGAAGAAGAAATCTGTGAATTTTGCGGTGATTACTATACGAAAGAAACACCGGCACTTGGTCATGACTGGAACCGTGGGGAAACAACAGAAGATGCTTCCTGTGAAAGTGACGGAGAAAAAACTTATACCTGCAGAAGATGTGGTGACAAAAAGAAAGAGACAATTCCAGCAACCGGACATAGCTGGGTAAGGTCATGGCATGAAGATGCAACCTGTACAGATGACGGAGTCGATGAATACACCTGCAGATATTGCGATACGGAAAAGAGAACTACAATAAAAGCAACCGGACATAAATTTTCTGCATGGGCAGTAACACAGGAAGCAACTGTGGATGAGGAAGAAGTCCAGACACGTACCTGCAGTGCATGCGGTGAGCAGGAAACAAAAATTACCCGGGACAGACTGCAGCCAACAATGAAATTGAATCAGTCCAGTATTGTGCTGAAGACCGGACAGAAGACGAAGTGTCTGAAAGTAACCGGGCTTGCAAAGGGAGATTTCATTTCCACCTGGAGTACGGATAACTGGAGTATTGCAGATGTATCTGTTAGTTCAGATGGAACCTGTAACATTACCGCCGGTAAAACTACAGGCAAAACCCGTATTCACATATACCTGAACAGCGGATATGAAAAGTCTGTTACCGTAAAAGTCCAGAAAACCGCTGTAAAAACCACAAAGATCAAAGGTGTGCCGAAAACACTGAAATTAAAGAAAAATCAGAAATATTCCCTGAAACCGGTTTTAAAACCAGTAACAAGCAAAGAAAAAATCACCTACAAATCCAGCTCCTCCAAGGTGGTAAAGGTAGATTCCAAGGGCAGAATTACTGCAAAGAAAAAAGGAACAGCCGTAATTACGGTGAAAGCAGGGAAGAAAACAGTTAAGTGTAAGGTGACTGTGAAATAACGTATATTTTGAAAGGACAGGAATGAAATATTTTCTGTCCTTTTTCATGAATATTTATTGATTCTTTTTCTCACATTTCCTATAATAAGTCTATGTGTTATGAATTTACCCATGTGACATGTAAAAACGCCGGAAAGGATATTGTATCCCATAGAAGTCAGCGATGCATTTTACCTGTTGCAGGGGCTTTTTGTTTTGAAGATTTGGGATTTCAAACACGCTCTGGTCTGCCATGGCAGCAGGTCTTTGGACAGTGTTGCAGACAGAAGTATATATTGAGTTAAGCTACGGTATCAGGTGCCGTGAGGGAGTAAAAGAGTATGAAGAAAAAATGTGTGGCAATGATGTTAATCGCAATAATGACCGCATCTTTAGCTGGTTGTGGAAGCAGCAAGGACGGAAGCGGTAAATCTGTAAAGCTGGATTCGGATCACCCGGTGTCCCTGACGATCTGGCATTATTACAACGGTGCCCAACAGGCAATGTTTGACACCCTTGTAAAGGAATTTAACGCCTCCGTTGGAAAAGAGGAGGGTATCTACGTGGAGAGCTACAGTCAGGGTTCCGTATCCGACCTTGAGGAAGCAGTCAACAGCTCTTTGAACGGAGAAGTAGGAGCAGAAGAACTGCCGGATATTTTTTCTTCCTATTCTGATACTGCTTACGCAGTACAGCAGCAGGATAAGCTGGCAGACCTTTCCGTGTATTTTACAGAAGATGAGCTGTCCAGGTATGTAGATTCCTACATCCAGGAGGGCTATTTTAACCAGGATGGCGCTTTATATCTTTTCCCAGTTGCCAAATCCACAGAGATCACCATGATCAATAAGACTGACTGGGAGCCTTTTGCAGAAGCCACTGGAACTACAGTGGAGGAACTTGCCACTACAGAAGGTATTACAGAGGTTGCACAGCGCTACTATGAGTGGACGGATGAGCAGACCCCGGATGTGCCGGACGATGGAAAAGCATTCTACGGCAGAGACTCCATGTCCAACTATTTTATCATTGGCATGAAGCAGATGGGAAAGGAAATTTTCCAGGTGAAAGATGGAAAAATGACCTTAAACACAGACGAAGATCTGATCCGCCGCCTTTGGGATAATTACTATGTACCATATATGAAGGGCTATTTCGCATCTCTTGGAAAATTCCGTTCCGATGATGTGAAGACAGGAGATATTCTTGCATACACGGGCTCCACATCTTCTGCCGTATACTTCCCGGATACCGTGGAAATAGGGAATAAAAGCTATCCGATTGATTACATCGTATGTGATTCTCCGGTTATGGAGGGCGGCGAGAACATAAAAGTTCAGCAAGGTGCCGGAATGGCAGTGACCAAGTCTGATGAGGAACATGAGTATGCTGCAAGTGTATTCCTGAAATGGTTCACACAGAAGAACCAGAACCTGCGCTTTGTATGCGAATCCTCCTATATGCCGGTTCTGAAAGAAGCCAACAGCGTAGACGCACTGGATTCCGTTATTAAAGAGAATAATATAGAAGTCAACCAGAAGGTTTACGATTGTTTTACAACGGAAATGGAAGACTTTGATAAAACAAGTTTCTATACAATTGGAGCCTTTGACAATAGCTACAGTGCCCGTAAGATCCTGGATTATTCTCTGGCTGACAAGGCAAAGGCTGATAAAGATGCCATGGACGCTGCAATCGCAGACGGAGAGAGCCGGGAAGAGGCTCTTGCACAGTATCTGACAGATGAGAATTTCCAGAGCTGGTATACGGAATTCTGCCATAGCCTGGAGTGTATTTGAAAAAACATTCCTGCAAACACGCTCTGGAACAGGCAGTTTCCAATTCCCGATGAAAATCCGGGTAAGACAAAATATTTTATAAAATGAACCGGATAAGCTTGCAAAGTGGTTTTTTAGACAGATTCTGGACATAAGGAGGTGAGGAAGGCTGTGAAGAAAAAGAAATCTCTTTGGAATATATTTCTGATTCCTATACTGATCATTGTGTTTGTACAGGGTGCAGTCCCATTCCTGACATTGATTTTCAGCGGAATCCGCTCAAACATGGAGAATGCGGTTATCGGTCTGGACAGTCATACGGTGGAGAACCGTAAGGTGGTTCTGGAGAACGATATGATCGAGCAGTGGAGCAGCGTGTACAAGGAAAGTGACAGTCTGTCCTCTGCGCTGACAAAGGTATTGAGCAATCATCAGATGGATATGCAGGGCTTCATGGGCTCAGGGAAAGTTCAGGAGGAATATCTGGAAACGGTTTTTTATGATATGGTGGAGGTTTTGCAGTACAATTCCACTTCTGGAATTTTTCTGGTTCTGGGAAATGACGGTGATACAGATTCGGAAGGGGAATACAAAGGCTTCTGGGTGAGAGACTCAGATCCCCAGACCAAAACGGCTTCCCGCACGGACCTGCTGATGGAGCGTGGAAGTAAGGTACTGTCGCAGAATATGTCCATTTCACTGGATACTTCCTGGCATACAGATTTCCACTTCCAGGGCAATGGGAAAAGAGATGCCGATGACTTTTTTTACCAGCCATATATAACAGCAGAAAATTACGTTGATTCCCGCACCAGTATGAAAAATCTGGGCTATTGGTCGAAGCCGTTTATTCTGGAAGATTTCTATAAGGATAACCATAAGATGATCACATATTCGGCACCTCTTGTTTATGATAAAACCGTTTACGGTGTGCTTGGAATTGAAGTGGGAGTGAATGATCTGACCAAATTTTTTCAGGTAAAAGATCTGGATTCCGATCTGAATGCAGGATTTGCCCTTGTGGTAGACCATGGAAATGGAAATTATGAGGGAATTGCCGGTGAGGGTGCGCTGTATGATGCAGTTTCCCGGGACGGAAGTGACTTTGTTCTGGAGGAGCCGGTGCAGGAGAATTTGCGGCTGGTACAGGGGGCTGCCATTGGGAAACAGCAGATTTACGGACTTGTGAGCAATCTGGAGCTGTACAGCAGAAATGTGCCGTATGAAGATACGCAGTGGGCATTGTGCGGTTTTGTTACAGAGGATTCTGTGTATGGATTGATTTCCGATGTTTATGAGAGAATTCTGGGAGCGATTCTGGGAAGTGCCCTGATGGCGGTTATTCTGGTTTATTTTCTTGTCCAGTATGCGACGGAACCGGTTTACCATCTGGTGGAGAGTGTACGAGGCGGAGTGAAGGGAATTCACGGTTTTCAGGAGTCAGGTATTCAGGAGCTTGATGAGCTCCATAAAGTGATAGAGAATCTGACGGATACCCAGATGCAGACAGAGAATCAGCTTCTGGAGGAAAAGGAGCGCTATCGGATTGCGGTAGAAAGTTCCCAGGATGCCTTTTTTACCTACAAATGTAAGGAAAAACTGCTGGAAATAGTTAACAGTAAAGGCAATGACGGTGTATGGGACTGCGGAAAGCATCCGGAATTTCTTGATAATGACAGTATCCATCCGGCAGATAAGGCAAAGCTGGTGAACGCAGTAAAAAGCTCAGACGGCGTTCTGGATGTTGACTTTCGTCTGCAGCATGCCAATGGAGAATTTCAGTGGGTAAATCTATCCGGAAGCATTACTTTTGATGAGAATAAAGAGCGCAGCAGGGTCGTTGGCTGTATTCACAATGTGCATCAGCACAAGCTTCTGGAGCAGGCGCAGAAAAGAAAGCAGATTTATGACTCCATTACCTCTTTTTACCGCCTTGGAAGCGGACTGGAAGTTGTGGAAACACTGTGTCGGGATGACCCGGAAGGGGTACTGGTACTTCTGGAAATCCAGCAGTTTTCCAAAATCGATGAGCGCTATGGCCTGATCTTCGGAGATATTATTCTGGAGCAGTTTGCCGGTCTGCTGGCGAAGCGCTTCCAGGAGGACGGTTTAAACGGTGGTATTTATATCAGGGCTGGTGCAGACCAGATGCTGGTATGGCTGCCGGTATGTACGACCGGACCGATCGTGAGAAGTGTGCAGGGACTGGAAAAGGAGTTTGGGGCGCTTACAGATGAGAAGCATCTGTCCCTTTCCCTGAAATGTGGAATCGCAGTTACAGGCAGCAGAAATTCGCTGTCTGAGGCACTTGAACAGACGAAGACTGCTCTTACAGCTGCACGTCATGGAAAGCAGGAAATCATGTTCTATGAGGAGCTTTCAACGGTGGAAAAAGCCTGTGCGGTTGATGTGGCATTTGCGGAGGTGGCTTCTCTGGAACGTCTGAAGGAAATGACACTTTCCTCTATAGCTCTGAACCTGTTTGACAGAGATGGTGATACTTCTGTGGTTCTGGATATTCTGGCGTTGAAGCTGCAGGAGAAATACCATCTGACAGACATTGTGATCACCCATTTCAACGGGGAATATATGGTAAATAACCTGCTGTACTGCTGGAAAACCTGGGAGAAAAAGGATGGCTGGGACGGTATGGTCCACTGTTCTGAGAAGCAATACCAGCACTTTGTGGAGACACAGGAAATGCAGCAGCTTCTGACTTCCGGGGAAAGCATATGGAAAGAGCCGCTGATTCAGCCTTTTGCTTCAGGCAGAAACGATATTGTATTCCATATGACAGATAACGGACAGTATTCCGGAAGTATTGTATTCCGGGACATTGACCAGGATGTTCTGGAGAAAAAAGAAGAGTGTAAGTGTCTGGAAGAAATCAGCGCAATTATTCAAAACCGGTTGAATCTGGAGCGTCACGATCTTTCTGCCAAGGCGAAATCGGATTTCCTGGCCCGTATGTCTCATGAGATCCGTACTCCTATGAACGGTATTATAGGTATGACGGAGATTGCATTGAAAGATGGACAGACTGAGGAGCGGCGAATCGACTGTCTGAGAAAAATCGAGTACTCCTCGGAATATCTGCTTGGACTTATCAACGATATTCTGGATATGTCCAAGATTGAGAGCGGAAAGATGAGGCTGATCGAAGAAAAATGCAATCTCATGGAGATGATACAGGGACTTCGTCCTTTGCTGGAAGCGAAGCTGAACGAAAATAACATTCAGTATATAGCAGATATCCAGCTGAAAAACCATTGGTTTATGGCAGATTCCCTGCGGCTGAACCAGGTTCTGGTAAATCTTCTGGGAAATGCGCTGAAGTATTCCAGACCAGATGGACATGTGTGGCTGACCGTTCGCGAGACAGAAGAAGAGAAAGGCTTTTCCAATCTGTATTTTCAGGTCAGGGATGATGGAATTGGAATTGCACCTGAGAAACAGCGGCTTATTTTCCGGCAGTTTGAGCAGGCGGATAATTCTGAAAATGCAAGAAAACAGGGCACTGGTCTTGGTCTTGCCATCAGCAGAAGAATTGTGCGGATGATGGATTCCGATATTAAGTTGGAAAGTGAGCCTGGTAAGGGAAGCAGCTTCAGCTTTAACGTGAAGCTTCAGCCGGTAAGCGGAGAGAAGACTACGGTCACCAGCCAGCCGGAGGAGATCAGCTTCCCGGGAAAAAGAATCCTGGTGGTTGAGGATAATGAGCTGAATATGGAAATTATCTGTACGATTCTTGAAAATTACGGAATTAAAACCGAGCAGGCAGTTAACGGAAAAGAAGCTGTGCGGCGCATGGAAGAATCCGTTCCCGGATATTACGATATGATCTTTATGGATATTATGATGCCGGAAATGGACGGACTGGAAGCAACCCGGACCATCCGGAATCTGGATCGTGAGGATTGCAAAAAGATTCCGATTTACGCAATGAGCGCCAACGCTTTCGACGAGGATGTGAAACGTTCCCTGGCAAGCGGTATGAACGGACATCTTTCCAAGCCTGTGAATCTGCAGGTGCTGGAGAAAACGCTGCAGAAAGTGCTGGGATAAAAATAAATGGTTTTTTAATGCATCTTGTGCAATATATTGACAGTTTGTGATAACCCCGTCTTTTACAGACGGGGTTATGTTATATTTATGGCAATATAGAAGGGAGCGATCACAAGCATGAAATATCAGAATATCATAGATAACATGACCCTGAAGGAAAAAGCCGCATTCCTCAGCGGAAAAAGCGAGTGGCAGACAAGAGATTTCCCGCGTCTGGATATCCCGTCGATTTTCTGTTCAGACGGACCGAATGGTGTGCGTAAACAGGCTGGAGCAGGAGATCATCTGGGAATCAATCCAGCAGTACCGGCAACCTGTTTTCCTACAGCGGCAGCTATGGCAAATAGCTGGGATGAAGAGCTGGAGCAGAGGGTAGGCGTTGCCCTTGGTGAAGAATCCATGGAAGAAGACGTAAACGTTCTTCTTGGACCTGGACTGAACATTAAGAGAAATCCTCTCTGTGGACGTAACTTCGAGTATTTTTCCGAGGATCCTTATCTTTCCGGAAATGGCAGCTGCTTTTATCCGCGGTGTGCAGAGCACAGGAGCAGCAGCCTGCGCAAAGCATTTCGCTGTAAACAGCCAGGAGCTTCGCCGTATGGCAATGAACGCAGTGGTAGATGAGAGAACTCTCCGTGAGATTTACCTCACCGGTTTTGAGATTGCCATCAAAGAGGGTGGCGCGAAAACGGTTATGAGCAGCTACAACGAGGTAAACGGTGTTTACGCCAACGAAAACGAGCATCTGCTGAAAGACATTCTCCGTGACGAGTGGGGCTTCGAAGGCTCTGTTATCACTGACTGGGGTGCTTCTAACGACCATTCTCTCGGTGTAAAGAACGGTTCTACCTGGAAATGCCGACTCCGGGACTTGATGCAGCAAGAGAGCTTCTTGCCAGCGTAGAAAGCGGCAAGATCAGCGAGAAGGACATTGACGAGCGCGTAGACGAGCTTCTTGATCTGGTACTTACCACCACCGAGAATGCAAAGCATTATAAAAAAGTGGCAGACAAGAAAGCCCTTCATGAGGAGCACCACAAGCTGGCACGTCTTGCCTGCGAGAACAGCGCAGTACTTCTGAAAAATGAGGACGGAATCCTTCCGGTTGGAGCGAAGGTTCAAGCAGCCGTAATCGGTGACTTTGCTTTTGATCCAAGATACCAGGGCGCAGGTTCTTCCATGGTAAACTCCACAAAAGTAGATTCCATCAAGGACATGCTGGAGACCAGCGGAATCTCTGTGACTGGAATTGTACGCGGTTATCAGCGCGATGGCAAGGAAGACGAAGCTATGAAAAAAGAGGCCGTAGATCTTGCCCGCCGTTCTGATGTGGTTCTGTTTTTCTTCGGATTGAACGAGAAAAGCGAGACAGAAGGTCTTGACCGCAAGCATCTCCGCATTCCGCAGAACCAGATCAACCTGATCCAGGAGCTGGCAAAAGCCAACGCAAACATGATTGGTATCATCAGTGCAGGTTCTGTTATTGAAATGCCATGGCACCATCATTTCAAAGCCCTGCTTCACACCGCTCTCATGGGTCAGGCAGGTGCAGGTGCAGTGCTTGATATTCTTTCCGGTAAAGTCAACCCATCCGGAAAGCTTGCTGAAACTTACATTAAGAAATATGAGGATACTCCTTCTTACAATTACTATCCGTCACAGGAGCGGAACTCTGAGTACAGAGAGGGAATTTACGTAGGATACCGCTACTTCGACACCGCAGGTGTGCCGGTAAACTATCCATTTGGATATGGTCTTTCCTACACTACATTTGAATATGACAATCTTCAGGTGAAGCCGGATGGGGCGACGTTTACCCTTCGCAACACCGGAAAGTATGATGGTGCAGAGATTGCCCAGCTTTATGTAGGACTTCCGGGAGCAAAAGTTTTCCGCCCGGTCAAGGAGCTGAAAGGCTTTTCCAAGGTGTTCTTAAAGGCAGGCGAGGAGAAAACCGTTACCATTAAGTTCGACGACAAGACATTCCGTTACTGGAATATGAAGACAAATAAATGGGAAGTAGAAGGCGGCGTTTACAGCATTATGATCGGTGCAAGCTGTGCGGATATCCGTCTTCAGGATTCTCTTGCCATTATCGGAACCACTGAGGTAATGCCATACTATACTAACCGCATTTCTTCTTACGTGGAGGGAAAAATCCAGCAGGTCGGAAATGAGGAGTACGAGACGATCCTGGGACATTCCATTCCGGACGGAAGTTGGAGCGGCGAGCTTGGCATGAACGATGCCCTTTGCCAGATGTATTACGCAAAGAGCGGAATTGCCCGCTTCATCTGTAAGAAGCTGGGCGAAAAGTTGAAAAAGAGCGAGGCAGCGGGAATTCCGGATCTCAACACCTTGTTCCAGTATAACATGCCATTCCGTGCAATCGCTAAGATGACAGGCGGTATGGTTTCCATGGAAATGGTAGAGGGACTTCTAAAGGTTGTAAACGGTCATTTCAGCGGACTTGGAAAAGTAATCAGCGGATTTTTCAGAAACCAGAAGCTGAACAAGCAGTATGAGAAAGATCTGGAAGAGCAGAAATAGGAGGAGTATCATTATGGGAAAAATCAAACAGTTAATCGAAGATCACCCGAATATCTGGGAATTTATTAAATTTAACGTATTATCCAACTGTGCAACTATTACAAACTTCATTATCATGTGGCTGTGTACCGGTTTTATTTTCAAAAGCTTTGCAAATACACCATTTAAGTTTCTGGTGTTCAATTACGCAGATAATATCGAGTCCAATCTTGGTTTATGTGGATTTTTAAGCTTTTTGGTTGCAACTGCAGCAGCTCAGACCGTAAACTTCTTTGTACAGAAGAATCTGGTTTTCAAATCCAATGCAGCGTTTGAGAAGGCTGTACCGAAATACATTGTACTTGCAGTTGTGCTGGTGCTTGTATCTGCAGCACTTCCGGCTTACAGCCAGAGCTTTTTCGTAAACATCGGTATTTCCGAAGCACTTGCACCTACACTCGCAAATGTTCTGAACATTCTGGTTCAGGTAGTTCTCAGCTACCCGACCATGAAATTCTGGATCATGCCGAACAAATAAAGATGATTGTCCTTTACCCGGATTGCCTTGCAGTCCGGGTTTTTTAATGCTAGAGCGTGTTTGAAAAAGGCTTTCTGCAAGATGTGCGTCACAATTTGTGGGAGATTTCGCTCGGATGAGGGCGCCGTAGCGGGCTACGGCAACCGATTCGGGTGAAATCTCCCGCAAAGTGGGGCGTGCAGATTGCGGGAATGATTTTTCAAACAGGCTCTAATGTACTTATGCTGCCTCACGCCGCATATTTTACCGATCAGGCACTGGAAGATATGGTGCACAATTCACTGATTGTAACAAGCCAGTATTTTAAAACTATGAAAGAGCAGCCATAAGCAGTCTTCGTCAGCCCACAAACTAAGAATCCCCTCCACAAAAGCAACTGCTGCATAGTGGAGGGGATTCTCATTTACTATAAAATTTATGAATATTTACTGCCTTGCACAATTTCCAGCTTCCCCGGTCATAATCTCAATGCCATGACCAAGAGCTCCAATAATGTATTCCAGACTCTCCTTTACTGCTTTCGGACTGCCTGGAAGATTAATGATCAGAGTCTTTTTCCGGATTCCGGCTGTGGCGCGGCTGAGCATGGCGCGTTTTGTGATCGTCATGCTGTAGGCGCGGATGGCTTCCGAGATTCCTGGAACCTTACGTTCTGTGATATCTTCGGTGGCCTCCGGCATAACATCCCGCGGGGAAAAACCTGTTCCACCAGTAGTCAAAATCAGTTCTGCCTGATTCTCATCTGCGATTTCCGCCATTCGCCTGGAAAGCATGGCACGGTCATCCGGAAGAATATCCATAGATACTACCTGATAGCCTTCTCTTTCTGCGATTTCCTTAATTGCCGGACCGCTTAAATCTTCCCGCTTGCCCTGATATCCCATATCACTGGATGTGATAATTGCTACTCGTTTCATTTTTCTCCCCCCTTCGTTTTTATTTCTTTGAATAAAAAATCTCCACTCTTACCGCCGGTTTTCTCTACCAGATGAATATCCGTCATCACCATATGCTTGTCGATTGCCTTGCACATATCATAAATTGTAAGAAGAGTCACCTGCACACCTGTAAGGGCTTCCATTTCCACACCGGTTTTACCGTCTGTCTTCACAGTGCAAAAAGTGCGGATAATTCCATTTTCTTTTTCAATTTCGAAATCAATGGTACATTTGGTAACCGGCAAAGGATGGCACATAGGTACCAGATCCGAGGTGTGCTTCACAGACATGATCCCGGCAACTCTGGCAACGCCAAGAACGTCTCCCTTTGCCACAGTGCCTGCAGTAAGATGCTCCATGATTTCTGCTCCAACCTGGATAGAACCTGTTGCAATTGCAGTTCTGTGGGTAATCGGTTTATCCGAGACATCCACCATAACAGCATTACCATTTTTATCAAAATGGCTTAGTTTATTACACATAATTCGTCCCTTTTTATAACAATATTAACCTATTGTATTATATTCCGGCTATATCAGATGGACGCTTCCGGTCAAAATCAGCAGATTTCAGATCCTGCCGGCATATTTTTTTCAGGGCTGACTACGCATACATTTCCCTCAGCATCCTCTGCGCAGAGAATCATTCCCTCACTAAGGATTCCTGCAAGTTTCGCTGGTTTTAGTTGGTTACTACCATAACCTTTTTGCCAACCATTTCCTCTGGTGTATAGTAAGCCTTGATTCCAGATACGATCTGGCGAACCTGGCTTCCGATCTTAACCTGAGAGCAAAGAAGTTTCTTGGATTTCTTCACTGCCTCACAGGCAATAACCTCACCAACCTGGAACTGAAGTTTTGCGAAATCATCAAATGTGATCTCCGGCTTCGCCTCAATATCTACAACCTTCTCCTCTGGCTTTTCTTCCTTTGGTTCTTCTTTCGGTGGATGAAGCTCGTTTACTTTTTCCATAACTTCTTTGATGTCCATACGGGCAAAAAGGATCTCCGGTTTATCTGTTACCTTGTTTCCTGACGGATACAGTCCAAATGTCTTCAGATCCTCAAGAGTTCTCTCTGAAGCATTTAACTGACCAAGGATTCTCTTTGTTGTGTCCGGCATAAAGGACTCAAGAAGAGTGGTTCCAATGCAAATGCCCTCAACCAGATTGTAAAGAACGGTTGCAAGACGATCCTGTTTGGACTCATCCTTTGCAAGTGCCCATGGCATTGTCTCATCAATATATTTGTTGCAGCGTTTGAAAATAGTGAACACTTCTGTGATGGCATCTGCTACACGAAGTTTCTCCATCTTTGCATCAACCTTTGCAGGAACAGAAAGAATGAAGCTCTTCAGATCATCGTCAACAGGTTCTGTTACGCCTTTATTCTCTACCACGCCGCCAAAGTATTTGTTTGACATGGAGATGGTACGGTTTACCAGGTTTCCAAGAGTATTTGCCAGCTCGGAATTCATACGCTCTACCATCAGCTCCCAGGTGATCACACCATCGTTGTCAAACGGCATTTCATGAAGTACGAAATAACGGACAGCATCAACGCCGAAGAAATCAACCAGCTCGTCTGCGTAGATAACGTTTCCTTTGGATTTGCTCATTTTTCCATCGCCCTGGAGAAGCCACGGATGACCGAATACCTGCTTCGGAAGAGGCAGATCCAGTGACATCAGGAAGATTGGCCAGTAAATAGTATGGAAACGGATGATATCTTTTCCAATAAGATGAAGGTCGGCAGGCCACATCTTGTTAAACAGTTCAGAATTGTCTCCATCGCAATCATAACCGATTCCGGTAATATAGTTGGTCAGGGCATCCAGCCATACATATACAACATGCTTCGGATCAAAGTCTACCGGAATTCCCCATTTGAAAGAAGTTCTGGATACGCACAGATCCTGAAGTCCCGGAAGAAGGAAGTTGTTCATCATCTCGTTCTTACGGGATTCCGGCTGAATGAATTCCGGATGTGTCTTAATGTGCTCAATCAGACGGTCTGCGTATTTGCTCATTTTGAAGAAATAAGCCTCTTCTTTGGCTGGTACGCATGGGCGTCCGCAGTCCGGACATTTTCCGTCTACAAGCTGGGATTCTGTGAAGAAGGACTCACATGGAGTACAGTACATTCCCTCGTACTCTCCCTTGTAGATGTCCCCTTTTGCATACATTTTCTTGAAAACCTTCTGAACCTGTTTCTCATGGTCTTCATCTGTGGTACGGATGAATTTGTCATAGGATGTGTTCATCAGATCCCAGATGCTCTTGATCTGACCGGATACGTTATCAACGAATTCCTTAGGTGTAACACCTGCTTCTTCTGCTTTCAGCTCAATCTTCTGGCCATGCTCGTCAGTTCCGGTCTGGAAAAATACGTCGTAGCCCTGCTGTCTTTTATAACGCGCAATGGCGTCTGCCAGAACCGCCTCGTAGGTATTGCCAATGTGCGGCTTGCCGGATGTATAGGCAATGGCTGTGGTGATGTAATATTTTGGTTTACTCATTGTATTTCCTCCTTTTCTGTGTAACAAAAAGAGCTGGTTAAACTTCTCCTTCCTGTCACAACATAAAAAAAACGTCTTCTCAAATATACTGAGAAGACGAGTTATCCCGTGTTACCACTTCTATTCATTCCCGCCTCACGGTACAGATGGAAAAACCATCTTCGGGAATCTCACCGGGTACCTTCATACCCTTACGCTATAACAGGCGTTCCTGTCGCAGCCTAAATTACTTCAACTGCGCCCCTCCAAAGCCATCTTCCATCTGTTCCATACACACCCCCTCTCAGCCTGGAAAAGCAACTCTTAACTGCTCATCTCCCGGGGGATTCTCTGTAATGCGGTACGCAAATGTACTCTCTTTTTCTATGGGTTTGGCTTATAAATTCATATAAAAGAGCGTATCACATTTTAATGGGTTTGTAAACCCAAATTTATCATTTTACAGCGATGCAATATTTATAATTTTAGTGTAAATTTAGCCAAATTACTATTGACAAATTTGCAATTATCTTGTATATTAATATCAGTAACAATTACTATTATTGAGAGAAAGGAGGAATCAGATGGCCACATTGAAATACAGCCGCCAGAGAGAATCTATTAAGGAGTTTCTTACTGGCAGAACCGACCATCCCACCGCTGATTTTGTTTATGAGAATATGAAGCAGATTTATCCAAACATCAGCCTTGGAACTGTATACCGAAACCTCTCTCTTCTCGCTGATCTGGGTGAAATACAGAAGCTTTCCAGCTTTGGCGGAGCAGACCGATTCGATGCCCGCACCGTTCCCCATTGTCACTTTATGTGCACCCGCTGCGGCAGAGTGATGGACGTATTCAGCGAACATATTGATAAAAGCCTTGAGAGTATTGCAGCTGACTTTAAGGATGGTCAGATTTCCGATTATAAAGCAAGATTTTTCGGAATTTGCAAGGAATGCCTGAAGGAAGAGTCTCACTAATCAGTTGAATAAATTTTTCATTTTCTGATCATAGCTATTCTGTAGGGAATTACAGCCGCTCGACAAGCAATGGCCACAGCACCAAACTTTAAGTGAACATTCGATCCTGTTAGAAAAAAGTTTCAATAACTCTTGACAAGCAAGAAACAATATGTTACCATAAAACAGTAATGATTACTATTATTAAAAACTAAATAAAAATTTTATATAAGAAAAGGAGAATTTAATTATGGCTAAATGGGTATGTAGTGTATGTGGTTATGTTCATGAAGGTGACACAGCTCCGGAAGTATGTCCAATCTGCAAGGCTCCGGCTGAGAAATTTACGAAACAGGATGATGAAATGGCATGGGCAGCTGAGCATGTTGTGGGCGTTGCTAAAGGTGTCAGCGAAGACATCCTTGCTGATTTAAGAGCAAACTTCGAGGGCGAGTGCTCTGAGGTTGGTATGTATCTTGCTATGGCACGTGTTGCTCACAGAGAAGGATATCCGGAAGTTGGTATGTATTACGAGAAAGCTGCTTATGAAGAAGCAGAGCACGCAGCTAAATTCGCTGAGTTATTAGGTGAAGTTGTTACAGACAGCACCAAGAAGAACCTTGAGATGCGTGTAGCAGCTGAGAACGGCGCTACAGCTGGTAAGACTGATCTTGCGAAACGCGCTAAAGCAGCTAACCTTGACGCAATCCATGACACAGTTCATGAGATGGCAAGAGATGAGGCAAGACACGGCAAGGCATTCGCTGGTCTTCTTAAGAGATACTTCGGCTAATCTGAAAACCGCATAAAATAAGGATTTTTACGAGGGGGAATCACGAAAGTGGTTCCCTCTTTTTGCAGATTTATGCCATTTTCAGTGTGGAAATCAGGTGTCCCTAACCCATTTTTCACTCTAAAAAAATCCCCAAATGTGTACTTAGAAAAAGTGTACTTTTTGCGCTGCTAAAACCAAAACAGGAACCCTCACCTAATGTATTAAGTGAACGTTCCTGTTTTTACTTTACTTAACTGTTACTGCCACTTTCGCAGATTTTCCGCTTTTCAGTTTTACGGTGAGAACTGCTTTTCCACGTTTCTTTCCGGTTATTTTGCCTTTTTTCGTTACTGTGACGATTTTTTTGTTGCTTGACTTCCAGGATTTAACGCTGTCTCCTTTACCATATGTTACTTTTATGGTAGTGGATTTCTTCACTTTAATGGTTACTGTTTTTCGAACCTTGATCGTTGCCGGAAGTTTTGCAATTGTCTGTTTTATTGTTTTCTTGCAGACAGAACATTTTCCGGTCTTTTGTCCTGCTTTCAAAACGGTGGCTTTCTTAGTTACTTTCCATTTTTTCACATTATGTGTCGGGGCAATCTCAGTTTGCTGACGTATGATTGTTCCGCATACGCAACACTTTGTGCCATCCGTTTTTCCTGCTTCTGTACAGGTTGCCGGAGTTCCTTTGACTATAACTTCTGCATGACCGGTCACAGGAAGTTCATACTGCTCTTTCAGCACTAAACCGCATACAGAGCAATGTTTTCCTTCCGTTTTTCCAGCAGTGGTACAGGTGGTTTCTATAGCCTTATCTGTTACCTCTTTGTGACCGATTGCAGGGATTTCTTTCTGTTCTTTCAGAATAGCTCCGCAGATCGCACAGTGGCTTCCTTCCGTCTTTCCGGCAGTCGTACAGGTAGCTTCTACGGCTTCATCTTTTGCTTCCTTGTGGCCAAGAGCCGGGATTTCTTTCCGCTCTTTCAGGATTGCTCCACAGATCTCGCAATGGCTTCCTTCCGTCTTTCCAGCGGTCGTGCAAGTGGCCTCTACGGCTTCATCTTTCACCTCTTTGTGACCGAACGCCGGAATTTCTTCCTGCTCTTTCAGCACTTTTCCGCAGTTCGTGCAATGGCTTCCAGCTGTCTTTCCGCTGGTAATGCAGGTGCCTCTACGGCTTCATCTTCCACTTCTTTGTGGCCATACGCTGGGATTTCTTCCTGTTTTTCCAGGACTTTTCCGCAAATCGCGCAATGGCTTCCTTCCGTCTTTCCGGCAATCGTACAGGTGGCATTTACGGCTTCATCCTTTACTTCGCTATGGTCAAGCATTGGAATTTCTTCCTGCTCTTTCAGCACTTCCCCACAGGTCGCGCAATGACTTCCTTCCGTCTTTCCGACTGTCGTGCATGTTGCTTCTACGGCTTCATCTTTTACTTCTTTGTGGCCAAGCGCTGAGATTTCTTCCTGCTCTTTCAAGATAGCTCCGCAGGTCTCACAATGGCTTCCTTCGGTTTTTCCGGCTGTCGTACATGTTGCTTCTACAGCTTCATCTTTCACTTCTTTGTGACCCAGTGCTGGGATTTCTTCCTGCTCTTTCAGAACGGCTCCACAAGTCGTGCAATGGCTTCCTTCCGTCTTTCCCGCTATCGTGCATGTTGCTTCTACGGCTTCATCTTTTACTTCTTTGTGACTAAGCGCCGGGACTTCTTCCTGCTCTTTCAAGATAGCTCCGCAGGTCTCACAATGGCTTCCTCGGTTTTTCCAGCTGTCGTGCATGTTGCTTCTACGGCTTCATCTTTTACTTCTTTGTGGCCTGTTGCCGGGATTTCCTTCTGTTTTACCAGCACTTCATTACAAACAGAACAATGGCTTCCTTCCGTCTTTCCCGCTGTTGTACAGGTGGCTTCTACAGCTTCATCTTTCACTTCACTGTGGCCTGTTGCTGGCACATCTTTCTGTGCCACCAGCACTTCATTGCAGACAGAGCAATGACTTCCCTCGGTCTTTCCTACAGTCGTGCAGGTGGCTTCTACAGCTTCATCCTTCACTTCCTGATGTCCTGTTGCCGGGATTTCCTTCTGCTCTACCAGCACTTTATTACAGATAGAGCAATGGCTTCCCTTCGTCTTTCCCTTCTCCGTACAGCTTGCAACTACCGCCTCATCCACAATCGGATTGTGATTTCCCAAATCTGTGGTAACGGTCTTACGCCCAAGCACTTCATTACAAACAGTACAACGAACTACTTCGTCATAACTTCCATGAGCGATACAGGTTCCTGCAACTTCATTTTCTTTAACTGCCTCCCCTACAGTATGCTCTAATTTCTCAACCACAGTTCCGCTCTTTATAACAGCGCTGCATGTGCTGCACACCAGATCGCCGGTATAGCCATCAGCAGAGCAAGTAGCTAATTTTTTATTAATAGTTTTCTTTGCATAACCAGACGAACATCTGCCGCCATAATGAACAACAGGATTTGGCCACGTCCTTGCTGATGCTTTATTTACAATATCTGTCCACTGGCCTGAGGTTCCTGAAAAGAAAATATCAGTCATACCAGTGCAATATCCAAAAGTAGTATCTTCAAGTTCAATTGCCGAATTTTTTATCGTCACTTCACGCAGCTTTTCACATTCATAAAAGCAATATATGTCCACTTTTTTAACCGTTGACGGTATGGTGATTGACGTTATCTTTGACTTACTAAACGCTGCATTTCCTATCTCTGTAACAGATTTTCCTATGGTGATGGTTTCCATATCCGGGAAGAAATAGAATGCACTTCTTCCAATTTTTGTCACGGATCCGCCGACAATAACGCCTTTCATCTGATCCCGTAAATTCAACCAGGGCTGATTATCAGGCTCATAATCATACATACAGCCACTTCCTGCAATCGTCAACACATAGTTCTGATCCAGGTACCAGTACGCACTATCACCGCATTTTCCGCTGGCAACAACGGCATAATGTTTTGTCGCATTTTTTAAATATGGATTAACACTGTAATCGACAGATATATTTCCCCATTCAGCTTCCGTTCCGCTATATACAACATCTTTCAGATTGCGGCTAATAAACGCTCTGTCACCGATAAAATTCAATGTACGTGGCAGCTCTATTACGTAAATCTCAGACTCATAAAATGCAGATTCACCAATGCTGGTTACACCTTCCAGAATATTTATATATTTCAAACCAGAATAGCCAAAAGCATTCTTGCCTATACTTTTCAGAGATGTAGGAAGTGATATTTGGGCTAATTCTGAACACCGGTAAAATGCACTGTCCGAAATTTCTGTCACACCTTCCGGAATAACAATTTCTGTTAATTTCGAATAAGCAAAAGCGCTTTCACCTATCACTTTGCAGCCATCCGGGACTGTATAACTTCCAGTACCTCCTGCTGGATACACAAGCAAAACGGTCTTATCTTTATTAAACAAAGCACCTTTATAAGATGTAAAATTCTGATTATACTGATCCAGACTGATACTTCTTAAATCTTTACATCCATAAAATACAGACCCACCTATTTCTGTAACAGTGGAAGGCAAAGAAATCGTCCACAAACTCGCACAGTCGCTAAATGCATATTCCCCGATTTTTACAACACCATTTGGAACCCAAATTTTCGTTAGTGAAGAATTCCCCCAAAACGCATTTCCCTTAATTTCTCTCACAGTTTCAGGAATTTCAATATCTGTCAGGCCTGCACCAAAAAAAGCACTAACTCCTATCGTTTCAACCTTTCCCGGAATTATAACTGTGCTCAGCTTAGTACAATATGCAAAAGTCCGGTACGGAATCTCTGTCAGATTTTCAGATAACGTCACAGAAGTGAGATTTCTGCATTCTTCAAACACAGACTCTCCCATGATTAAAACAGAATTTGGAATTGTAATAGTTTCCAATGATGAACACTTGCAAAATGCTCCACCCCTGATTTCTGTTATGGAATCTGGTAAATTGATTTTCTTCAGACTCTGGCAATTCGAAAAGGCAGTATAATCAATAAACGTCACAGAATCTGGAATAACAACTTCTTCCAGACTTCTTAAATTTGAAAAAGCATTTTGGGCAATAGAAGTAAAACCGTCTTCAATTACCACCTTTTTTATACGTCCATATGTGTCAAGGAGATATCGATTTGATACAGCGCACATTTGCTTCGGGGTAAAACGAAGTTCCCCATCTTTATTTAATTCCCAACTGCAAAACTTATCTTCTCCTCTGGCATATCCAAGACTTGCATAAGATGCATTTATATTACTTGCCAAATTCGCCAGCGTCAAAGTTTTTCTACTGCTTTTATAATATATAGAAGCGTCATCGTATCCGCATATTGTCTTTACAGAACAGTTAGAAAAAGAATTTCCTGTCGCATACATCTGGGACGAACCCAGGAACGTAACCTTTGACAGTGCACTAGCATGAAAAAATACATAATCTCCCAATGTATTTACATTCGAGGGAATTGTAATTTCCGCTAAACTGACCGTATCAGCAAATGCATAATCCCCAATCTTAGTCAAACTATCTGGCAAACTAATTTGTTGCAAATTGGCAGCATCACTGAAAGCTCTATTTTCCAGTGCAGTTATACCATCTGGAACCTCATAAGAAGAATCGCTTTTGGCGCAAGGATATTGCACCAGCGTTTTCCCCGCAAACAGTACACCGTCAACTGCGCTAAAAACTGTATTTCCATCTGCTACGCTAATGCATTCCAGCCACGGCATGAGACTCCAGCTTAGGTTTGTAATATCCGTTAAGCTCTGTGGAATTTCAATTGCAGTAATTTTTTCAAGTACAAGAGAATTAGAGCCAATTCCTGTTAACGTACTTGGAAAATATATTTTTTCACAACTCTTCGAAATAAATGCCCTATTCCCGATATATGTAATTCCCTCACTAATCACAATTTTTGTGATTTGCTCTCGATAGGAATACCACGGTGCAACACTCCACCTGGAATAATCAGTCATAGCTCCTGTACCCGTAATTTTCAAGGTACCATTAGAATACGCCCATTTCACATCCGTTCCACAACTTCCGCTTGCAGCAGCTGCAAACATGACTATATCTGACGTTTCACCTTCCATCTCAGATTCGTCTTCAGATGCCTCATCGAAACTTTCTTCTGTCTCAGGTCCGGAAAAAAGCCTTCATTAGGCAGTTTCTCTGTTACTTCCCCATCAATTGATTCATCCTCCTGACCATCGTCCATGCCGTCCTCATCGGAAGGCTCATTTCCGAAGGTTTCATTCTCAGAAGATCCGTTTTCAGAAGGTTCATTTTCTATAATTACGGACCGACTTTCAAAACCAGCTTCGAATGTTTCTTCACTTTGTATTCCCTCTATATCCTCTGCCAGGACTGGCACAGAAAAGTTTAAGCTCATGGCTGCTGCCAGTACGAGCAACTGAATTTTTCTTTTCACATTTTACCTCCATAGTCATTCTATTATCTGTCGCAAAAAGTCCTTAGCATTTCACCAAGGACTTTTTGTGACAGCAGAGGCTGAACCTGCCAGCCTCTGCGCTTCGGATCTTTATTTTACAGTAATCTTGATAGAAACTTTCTTGCTTCCGGATTTTACTGTGATAACTGTTTTTCCTTTCTTCTTTGCAGTTACCACACCCTTGCTGCTGACAGTTGCTACCTTCTTGTTGGATGATTTATAGGTAACTTTCTGAACAGAGGTGATTGGGTAGATAACCGGTGCCAGAGTAAGTTTCTTCTTTGCTTTTAATGTAGTGTTCTTTAAGCCGCTGATCTTTGTAGTTTTTACAGCACCTTTCTGGACTTTTACTTTGATAGTAGCGGTCTTTCCACTCAGCAGTGTAACAGTAACGTTGGCTGTTCCGGTCTTTTTCTGTGCAATGATCTTTCCGGAATCTGTTACTTTTACGATCTTGGTGTTGCTGGAAGTCCAGGATTTGATTGCATCACCAGGGGTGAGGTTGTAAACCTGAACTTTTGTGGTTGCCTGTTTTACTTTCAAGGTGATGCTGGTGGTGTTTACGGAAATGGTTGCCGGGAGTTTGGAACCGGTTTCGGTTTTCTCTTTATGACCGCATGCCACACAATATTTAACGACGGTTTCCGGTGCTAATACAGTTGCTGGATAATGTGTAGCTGTATTATACTGATGTCCTCTTGCCAGCAGCTCTTTGGTAACTTCTTTCCCACAATTAGAGCAGCGGTCAACTTCTTTGCCTTTCTCAGTGCAGGAAGGCTCAGTCCGGTTTGCAACGTAGTAGCTATGACCTTTTGCAGGGATAACTTCTGCCTGTTCTTCTACAACTCCACAATTGCGACACTTGTAATATCCAGTTCTTCCTTCTTTTTCGCATGTTGCATCTACACCGCTGACCCAATCATAATCATGATACTCTTTTTCAATAGAACGGTGTTTTGTATCTCCACATTTACTACAAATGGAAGTCTCCTCACCTTCCAAAGTACAGGTAGCTTTTCTTGTAACTTCCCAATCAGAATAATTGTGCTCTGTTTTTGGAACGTTTACAGTGAAGGTTGTTCCACAGGTTGCACAGCTATAATCGCGAGTTCCAGCATTATCGCAAGTGCCTGCGTTATCTTTAATCAAAGTGCAATAATGGATATTTGCATCAGTTAGAAATTCGTTCTTTTGAGATATTTCAATTGCTTTCCACTGATCAGCTGTTCCTAAATAATGAACAGTGGCCAGGCTGGAACAGCCATCGAATGCCGCATCACTAATTCTTTTTATAGATGCTGGCAATGTAATTGTTTTCAAATTTTTGCAGTATCTAAACGCTTCACCTGAAATATTTTCTGCGCCTTCTGGAATTACAATTTCACTAAGTGATTCTGAATTATAGCAAAAATCATATGGCACATTATTTACTGTATTATTTAAAACGATGGTTTCCAAATTTTTACAATACCTGAACAGAACCTCACTATCATCATAACTGCTTATGGCTTGTACAGTTTCTGGAACAACAATCTTTTTCAGATTCTGGTTGTAATAGAATGCATTTCGGGAAATTTGGGTTACTCCAGTAAGAACCACATATTCAGTTCCCTGTAAGTTTGCAGGATAATAAACCAATCTTGTTCCATCTTTGCTGTATATTACGCCATCTTTGCTTGTGTAATTTGGATTTTCGTTGGAAATGATCACGCTTTCCAGTTTCGGACAATTCTGGAAAGTAAAATCATTTTCCAAACCCTTTCCAATCGTAATTGTTTTCAAATTGTCACAGTTCCAAAATGCATTAACAGTCTTTACGGAATCTCCAATTTTAACACTCTCCAGATTTTTACAATAGCCAAAACTGTTTACATAATAAATTCCGTCTTCAATAATAATTGATGTAACGTCATCATTATCACTATCAAATTCCGATACAGTTCCAGTTCCGCTTACCGTAACTTTTCCACTAAGCGTCATAATATATGTGGAATCCGTTCCGCAACTTCCAGTTCGACGGCACACAGTACAGTTGTCATCATCCTGATCATTCTCGCCATTCATATGATAGAAAGAATAGCCTTCACGTTTATATAACCCGCCCTTAAATGCAAAACGACATGGCATTGTTACCTTACACTCTGGCATGTCATACCAATAACCTATAGACGTAACACTGTTTGGAATAAGTAAATTAGCTTCGGAACTTATATTATAAAAAGCTCCGCCCACAATTGATGTAACCCCTTCCGGTATAGCAACATCTACTAAACTTGTACAATCCTTAAACATGCCATCAGGAATTACTTTTGCATTCTTGCTTAATACAACCTTTTTCAAAGAAGTACAACCATAAAATGTATATCCTCTATTCCAATTATCCATTTCATATGTCTTAACACTATCTGGTATTATCACTTCTTCCAATGATGTACATCCTTTAAATGCATACTGATTAATTTTTTCAACACCATCTGAAATAATTACCTCTTTCAATGATGCACAATCATAAAATGCTTGATAACCAATAGCTAATACGCCGGATCCTATAACTATTTTTTGCAAATTAGTATAATTGTATCCGAAAAATATATCTTTTAATTGAGTTCCATTTGTTCTATCTTTTATTATGATATTTTGTACATTTGAATATACATCTTCTCCAAAATAATAACCAGATAATGATCCGCTTACCCCACTTCCAATTACCAAAGAGGTGATGGTATAATCATCGAACTGTACCCATGCACCATCTGACTTGAATTGCAAAAATACATTATCTGGCAATTCTCCTTCTCCATCCAGATAGAACACTCCATTCACATCCAGTCTCCATGTCAGACCTTCCGCATTTTCCACATTACCTTCAATCACCGTCGCCGCAGACTCATCAATATCCAGCCCAGCCGCACGCTCATCCAGGCTTGCCACAAACTCATCTGTCTCGCCGTCAGCCTCGGTTTCTTCTGCTTCACCCTCGGCATCCCCTGTCATTCCATCTACGTCATCCAGTGAATCATCTAACAGAAATCCGTCGGCATCTTCGAATCCTTTTACATCTCCACTTTCTTCAACCTGTTCTGGTTCTGCCTCCATCACTACCGCGTCTTCCATTTCTGACTGGAATGAAAATTCCTCTGCAGAAACGATCAGTGGCTGTGCGCACATCGCTGCTGTCAGTACCAGTGCCAACCCCTTTTTAGCCAATTCGCTCCTTTTCATTAAGTTTCCTCCTCCATTTTTTAGATTCTTTTTAAATCACTCCTACTTGTAAGTGTACACGATTTGTCATTTTTATCAACTCAATGTCGAAATTAGCACTTTTAATGTAGGAATTAACCATAAGTTCTCCCCAAGCTTTTACAGTCGGATGATTTATCATAACTCTACCTTCATACAAAAACAATTACCTGGCAGCATATCTTAGAGTGTATTTGAAAAAGTTTTTCTGCAAAAAAAGCTGGAACACTCACCTTTTAAATGAATGCTCCAGCTTCTTTTTCAATATATGACTTTACTTATTTGTATTTTATGTATTCCTTTTCACGTTTCGCTTTGCTTTTATGAATAGGATTTTCCGGCAAAATGTATATTAAGCTTATACTCGACGCCTTCTTTGTCTTTTACCCTAAGACTAACCCATTCACCAGTACTTCTGTGGCGAATAGATCCGCCATTTTTCATCTTGCGGTCTCTGCTTTCAGCATAACTGGTTGCATCGTAGCTATACCCTGCAAATACCAGTTTCCAGCCTTTTGCCAATTTCCAGGAAACCTTGTGTTTACTTTTCTTGTCATAGATCCAAACTGAACCTTTGTTATTTACAGAAAAAACATTTTTCCCATCTACCTTCAGATACTGGACAGGTCTGGCTTCTTTTATAACAATCGTTGTTTTTAAGGTATATATTTTCTTATTCTTTTTAACTTTTATTGTTACTTTTGATGAGCCTAACTTGGTATTTTCAAAAGTAAAATAATCCCTTCCTACACTTTCAATTCTCGCCACGTTACGGTTGGAAGATTTTACAGAAGTTATTTTACCGTTTTCTAAATTTTCAAGATATACCTGCTTATCATTTACATAGGTAGATCTGTAACGGACAATTCTTTTCTCAACCTTCGGTGCAGAATCTGTCGCAGCTTTCGCTTCAAATGGGATAAAACACATGGAAAAAATAAAGCAGGCAACCCATAGAAGCAATCCTTTTTTCATAAGTTTCTTTTTCATAAAGTCCTTCTCCTTTTTACTATTTTTTCTAAATAAATAGATATTTCATTATAAAATAAAGCAGAAATAAAAACAATTATCTGGCAGCATAGTTTTCAAATCAGACGCTACCCACAGCCTGATTTGCGACCAAAATTATTCAAAAGTCGCTTTCGCCGTATCAACAGAGTGCTCCGTCTTATTATCAATGTCTGTGTCATTTCCAGAGAAAATACTTCCAGCGAAATCCAGGACTTCGTTTCCAGGTAAGTTGTCAATGCACACTGCAGTTCCATTTTCGGTAAAGGTATTGTTCAAATAGCTGGGTGATGTACCATAGGCCATATTGCTGTTGAATTTCAGCGCAATATTATTATTGGTAAAAGTACAGTCCGTTGCATTTACCCAGGCTCCATTATTGGCAATTGCAGCTGTATCCCAGCCATCAAAACTACACTGTGAAAGCAAAACCAAGCAATATGCGTTCAGCCCGATTCCAGAATTCCCCTTAAACTGTATTCCCGAAAACTCCGCATAATTTCCATTCAAACCGCGCATGCTGACAGTTCCTGTAAAAGTGGTCGCATCATCCCCATCTGCGCTGCCATAAATCCCCCACACATGATTTCCAAAAACAACATCACCATCATAAGTTACTGCCGAAAGGTGGAGATATACCGGTGTCTCCGATGGCACCTCTTCTTCAATAGAAGCCAACAGCGCATTCAGTTCCTCCGTAGTTTCCATAGGCGTATCCTCTGAAAAATAGGTAACTGCCGCCTGCTTTTCAATGGTAAGCCGTGTACTAAGAGAAATGGTGTCTCCGTTTTTCATAGTCAGGTTCCACAAGATATCGTTGGTGCCACTATCTGAAGAATAGATAATATCCGAAACGTATGCCGCATTTAGAAAACTTTCGTTATGGATCGGTTCTATATATTCTGCTTTCTGGGAATTTTCTCCAGGTTTTGTGTCCACCTTACAGGATTCCACTTTTTCCGAAAATTCTTCCCACGCCAATTCTCCAGTCTCCTGATCCAGAACATATAACTGACAGGGAAGAGCACTCTGCATTCCCTGCGCCAGTGTATCAGTACGTTCGCCCTGGGCATGCCCTGTTACACCATCACTCTCGGAAAAACTCAACAGCACTTTATAGGATTTTCCTTTATCCGTATAGACCACCTGTGCCCCGCCTTCATAGGACTTCGGACGGTGATGCAGGGAAAAAGCTGCCCCGACAGCTGCCACAATCACCAAAACTGCTGCTACGCTCAAAGCCGCTTTTTTCCACCGCTTCGGTGCTTTTACTTCCTGTTTTTCTGTCTGGACAGCTGTACAATGAGGACAAAAAGAGGCATTGTCCGGAAGAGGCTGTCCGCATTTCACACATTTTTTACTCATATTTTTCTCCTTGTATTATAAGTTTACAGGCTCCTTTTCCCCAAGCCATATGTTTTATAAAACCTCCATCAAGTGAAGGATATTCTTGTACCTTTTCTCCGGATTTACCATGGTGCAGCGTTGGACGATCCTGCCCATTCTGCCACTGGCAAGCTTCCTGGAAGGATGTTCTCCGGTCAGCATAATGTTCAGCAAAACTCCAAGCGCATAAATATCAGCCGTCCGTCTGACTGGGAAAGTCCATACTGTTCCGGCGCTGCAAAGCCTGTTGTCCCTAGAATCTGCGTATCTTCCCGGTTTTCATTTTTGTAGATTCTGGCAGCATCAAAATCGATCAGAACTGCTTCTTTTCCGCGTATAATCACGTTATCTGGCTTCACATCCCTATGTACCACTCCCATGGAATGAAGCACCCACAATGCGCTGCACAGCTGGCGGGTGATCTGCTTTGCCTGTGCTGCAGTCAAAAGGCCGCCCTGCAAAATCTCACCAAGGGTGTCACCCTGCACATATTCTTCCAACAGAACTGTTTTTCCCTCTTTTTCCCCGACCTCCATGATCTGAGGGAGATTAGGACAGGAAATGGAGAGAAGTTTCTGGTATACTTCACTGCTGCCAGAAAAATGTCTGAAAATATAGCGGTTTTCGCTTGCCAGGTGGCGTACTAGGATTACTTCTCCGCGCTCGCTTTTTTTGATCAGCCGGATCTGGTCATATTCGTCATGAACTGCGCTTAAAAGACTGTCATAAATGTCCATATTTCTCCTTATCACCAACTATTATTCCCCAAACGTACATGTACGTAACATGTTGCGCTATGAAAGTCAGCTGTTCCTCACCTATGGTGCTCCCACAGCTGCTGGGGAGCAGCAACCACTATGCTGACTGCATATTGTTTTTCAGAATTGTTTATAGTATAGTTTTATTTGAGTATATTGTTAGAAATATTTTAACTTATTGATAAATTATTGTAAAGGCGCGGAATATGAAAAAGAAAAATACAGATGGTTTGCAGCAGGAGCTTATGGACTCCCCGGATCTGAATCAGTTCCTTTCTCAGAATCAGGAACAGTTTGAAAATAAAAGTGTGGCAGAATTATTAAACCGTCTGTTCGAAAAAAAGCATATCTCAAAGGCAGCGCTTGCCAAACAGGCCGGTATGAGTGAAATTTATCTGCACCAGATTTTTGCAGGTCGCCGAAATCCTTCACGGAACCGTCTGCTGTGCCTGTGTTACGGGCTTGAAGCGACAGTTGAAGAAACACAAGAGTTGCTGAAGCTTTGTGGAATGGCGCAACTTTATCCGAAATTAAAGAGAGACGCCATTATCTATTATGGGTTGTTGCATGGACTTAAATTGTTTGAAATTAATGATAAACTTTTTGAGGAGAATGAGGAGACGTTGTTTTAATTCTCTTCCCCCCTCCGACGCCTAATAATACAAAACTTAGATTCTATATATTGCGAAGCACGTTGCTGTGCAGCACAAAAGTTGTAATTTGATTTACAATTTCTTCTTGCCACCGCTTTTATAATGTGCTATTATACCACCAGAACCAAAGGGGAATGAATGTCTCCCTGGGATCATCCCGAACCGCTTATCAAGCTGATGACTTCTGTGATAACAATTATCGCAGAAAGCATCAGCTTTTCTGCGTAAAAAGGAGGAATTTATAACAATGTTAACATCTTTAGCCTTTATTTTTCTTGTAGGCCTTTCCCTGGCAGCAATCTGCCAGGCACTGAAGCTGCCCCGTATTATCGGAATGCTGCTCACCGGTATTCTCCTGGGACCTTATGTACTGGATGTGCTGGATCCATCCATTCTTTCCATTTCCTCGGAGCTGCGGCAGATCGCTCTGATCATTATTTTATTAAAAGCCGGACTTTCCCTGAATTTGGCTGACCTGAAAAAAGTGGGACGGCCTGCGATCATGATGTCCTGCATCCCGGCTACCTTTGAAATTCTGGCATACTTTTTGCTGGCTCCTTACTTTCTGGGGATCACCAGACTGGAAGCTGCTGTTATGGGTGCCGTAATGGGCGCCGTTTCCCCGGCTGTGGTTGTCCCAAGAATGGTACAGTTGATGGAGGAAAATTACGGCACAGTCAAAAGCATTCCCCAGATGATCCTGGCTGGTGCTTCCTGTGATGATATTTATGTGATCGTACTGTTTTCCACATTTTCTACTATGGCACAGGGCGGCAGTGCACATGTGAAGGATTTTATCAACATTCCGGTTTCCATTGTCCTGGGTATTGTACTTGGAAGTGTGACTGGTTATCTTCTTTCCCTATTTTTCGAGACGGCTTACGCACACAGCCATATGGTGCGGAACAGTATGAAGGTGATCGTGGTAATGGGCGTATCTTTCCTACTGATGTCTATTGAGACATGGCTGAAACCGGTGGTTTCTATTTCCGGGCTTCTGGCTGTGGTAAGCATGGCTTGCGTTTTAAAGCTGAAGTGTACCCCTTCCGTCTCCGCCCGTCTTTCCCAGAAATTCGGAAAGCTGTGGCTGGCTGCTGAAGTCCTGCTTTTTGTACTTGTGGGTGCATCCGTAGATATCCGCTATACCTTGAAAGCAGGTCCTGCAGCCCTGGCTATGATCTTCGCCGCCCTGCTGTTCCGAACTCTTGGCGTCACCCTCTGCGTAGCCGGAACCAACCTGACCGCAAAAGAAAAGCTGTTCTGCTCCGTTGCCTACCTGCCCAAAGCAACCGTCCAGGCCGCCATCGGCTCCGTCCCAATGGCCATGGGCCTCTCCTGCGGACAGATCGTGCTCTCCGTAGCAGTTCTGGGCATTCTGATCACCGCGCCGCTGGGAGCGATTGGGATGGATTGCAGTTATAAGAGGCTGCTGAAACGAGAATCGTGTAGCTAAAATAGCAAAAGGCACCCTTACACAAATTCGTTTGAGGATGCCTTTTTCACTATTCTATTTCAGTTACATATATTTGTTTGAGTTCTCTATCTCTGAATCGTTACGACAATTTTACTTAGAGAATACTGCATCATTTCTGGAAAGAAGATATACACAATATTGATTCATGCTGATTCCTTCTCTCTTAGAATGTTCTGCCAATGATCTATGCAGGCTTCGAGGTATTCTCAACTTAAATTGTCCCGAATAATCTTCCAAGCTGTCTGGCTCATGAATTTCTATCCCATCTTCTAATGCAGCCTCAAGCCAGGCTTTTTTCGCATCCACCGCATTTGCCACTGCACGTTCTAAAGTTTCTCCGCAAGTAATGCAGCCAGGTAAATCTGGATAAGAAACTACAAATCCGCCTTCGTCTTTATCTTCCACAATTTCCATACGATAGGACATTACCATATAATCATTCAACGTCTTCATCATTTTTCACCTCGCCTTCCACAATCTGTCTTACTATCTCTACATACACTTTCTTGATTGGTTCATGCTTCGGTATTGTAATTGGCGTGCACCCTTGTTTTCTAAACGTATAATGACTGCTTCCACTTCTCGGTGCATTCATTTCATATCCATAACTTTCCAATACCTTCCGCAATTCGTCAAATCGGAGGTCTTTCGATAAATTGCATATACGTGTTATCAGTTTATCCCATTTTGACATTTATTATATCTCCTATTCACATTATATGTGGTGTTACATATGGTGTCAATCATTTTTTTGTTTGTCAATCTCATCATACTGTTTACATAGATTCAAAATGTTTCTAATTTTTTCCATATTATTACCCCAATATTCATCAGCTGCATCAAATGGCATCCCATCAAGCAGCTCCAATCTAAATTTTGCTAAATTATATCCCTCTCTCATACCATCAAAATATATTTCTTTAATAAAATTTCCAAGCTTGTCATCTCCGTAACAATACATCGTTTTAGAAAATTTCTTACTATCGATCAATTTTCCAAGGTCTTCTTTTGACATTTTTTGCCTCCTTGTTGTATATTTTTTATATATTTAGTTTATCAATATAGCAGTAATATTGTCAAGTCATTTATAAGAATATACAAATATCATAATTTTGACTTTAACATAGATGACCGAATTCGCAAAAGTAATGGATATTTTTCAAATCCTACTATATAATGGGCTCAGAATAAAAAATCTACTGTTGTATATTTTAACGGAGGAATTTTCTTATGATAAATTTTGATTTTTTCACTCCTACTAAGATTCTGTTTGGAGCTGGGCGTGAGAGTGAGGTTGGGAAACAGGTTGCAGCGTTTGGCGGACATAAGGTTATGATCATTTATGGAAAAAAGGGCGGACATATTGAAACTTCCGGGCTTTTGGACAGAGTTCATAAGAGTTTAAGTGATGCCGGGCTTTCCTACGTGGATTTGAACGGCGTTGTACCTAATCCACGTCTTTCCCTGGTAAAAGAGGGGATCCGCATTGGACGTGCAGAAGGTGTTGACTTCCTTCTTCCCATTGGCGGAGGCAGCGTAATTGATACAGCTAAGGGAATCGGTTACGGAATTGCCAATGATTTTGAAATGGAAGACCTGCTTTATGGACGTATAAAAACAGATAAAAACCTGCCCATCGGCGTTATTCTTACAATCGCAGCCGCAGGCTCTGAAATGTCTTCTTCTATGGTTCTTACAATTGAAGATGGCATGATGAAGCGTTCTTATGGACATGACTGCGCACGCCCCAAATTTGCTATTATGAACCCGGAGCTGACCTACAGCCTTCCGGCTTATCAGACTGCCAGCGGCGCTGCTGATATCATGATGCATACTATGGAGCGCTATTTTACCCCAACTGACACAGACACCAGCCTTACTGACCGAATCGCAGAGGGACTGATGGTTTCTGTACGTGATGCAGCCCAGATTGCTGTAAAGGAGCCTGAAAACTATGAAGCCCGGGCTACTCTTATGTGGCTGGAAGCCTTTCTCATAATGGTCTGACTGGTGCCGGACGTATATCTGATTTTGCCACACACAAGATTGAACATGAGCTTGGCGGTATGTTTGATGTGGCTCACGGCGCCGGACTTGCAGCTGTCTGGGGAAGCTGGGCGAGATATGTATATAAGACAAATCCGGGAAGGTTTGCACAGTTTGGTAAAAAAGTTTTCGGAATTAATATTTCAAGCTCCACAAATATTACTCCAAATTCGGATGCCCCAGAGCAGCCAATTAAACCTTCGCCGATCATCACTGATCCAGAACTTACATCCACGGATACCGCTGCCCTCGCAGCAATCACCGCCTGGGAAACCTGGTGTCACTCCATAAGCATGCCAACCACCCTCACCGAACTAGGCATCCACCCAACCGACACCCAGATTGAGGAAATGGCTGAGAAATGTGTTTTCGGAAGAAATGGACATGTTGGATTTTTCCAGCCGCTGACGAAGGAGGATATTGCAGCAATCTTAAAGATGGCAAAATAATCCTGTTTTAAATTTTTAAAAGGCCCCTGTAGGCTGTCTATTTTTGACAGCCTACAGGGGCTCCTTTCTTATGATATGTATTTTAACTTTGCTTCTGTGACACCGCTTTGCCCAGTCGGTTATAAATCGTCTTCGCGTCCAGGATGTGCGGCACCCCGGTGGCGTCTGCGGCGGCGCCGGCGGTTACCAGGATGTACTCCCTGTCGTAAATCTGAGCAAAGCTGGCCAGGCAATGTCCGGCTTCGGAGGTGTAACCGGTTTTACCACCCAGGATCTCTCCACCGGTGACGCTTGTATCCGACATATTCTTAAACATGGTACTATAATACGTAATCCCATCCGGATGCACATTTGTCCCCGGCGTAGAGTAAAAATGACTCTCGATCACATCCCGGAACGTATCATTATGAAGCGCATACTTAAGCAGCAGTGCAATATCATACGCCGTACTATAATGCTCCGGATCATGCAGCCCTGTGCAATCCACGAAATGGGTGTTCTTCATCCCAATAGACTTCGCCTTAGCATTCATCTTCTCCACAAAGTCCGCCTCAGCCCCCGAAACTTCATTTGCCAGCGCCAGACAACATTCTGCCCCCGAGGCAAAATCACTCCATAAACAAGGTCCCGGATCCTCACACTCTCCCCCGGCTGAAATCCCGCCTGCGTCGCATCCTGCCCATCCAATGCATAAAAAATATCCTCACTAAGCGTAATCTCCCGGTCCAAATCTGAAAAAGCTTCCAATGCCACAATTGCCGTCATAATCTTCGTCATCGAAGCCGGATAAATCCTCTCCTCCCCATTCATCTCCCCAATCACTTTCCCACTCTTCACATCCATCAATACCACATTTGAACTATTCACTCCCGACATATCCAGTCCCGTTACCGGCGGTCCATCAAACCACCCTGTCAGCCCCGACACCTTCGCCTCTAACCCTCTATTCCAGCAAAATGCAATGGCTAACACCGTCAGAATTAAAACCTCCACCAGTGCACTAACCAGTACTCTCCGTCTCTGCTTCTTTTTGCGAAGTTTTTTCTTCCTCTCAATCTGAACCCGTCTGCTCCGCTCATTCATCAGAGCGCCCCGGTCATTTCTCACCGCCTTCACGCGCTCCTCTTCCTTTCGTCTATCTCTATACTCCGCCACTGCAAAGCACCACCTTTCATTTAGTCCTTACATTATACACCATCCCATCCTACTAAACCATTCTCTAATTTTCCTATAATTTCTCAAAAAAGAGAAAGAGAGGATATCCCCTCTCCCAGGTGAAAGAAGATTCCTCTCTACCAAATGTGTGAAGCAGGGAAAAAAGATTCCTCTACCCAATGAAAGAAAACGAAAGCAGAAGATCGCCCTCTACCAAATGAGTAAAAGCACCAAAAAAGAATCTCTCCCCCCAAATAAATAAAAGTAGCGGAAAAGATTCCCTCTCTCCCCCCCTCCAGCACCTCACCCACCACCCCACCGCTCCCAGCGCAGCGAAGCGCCCGCGTCCCTCCTAAACAACCAGCCAGTGCAGGGTGGAGTGTTGGGGGGCTTCGTGGCGGGTTCTTGCAGGGACTTAGGCGGCGGACGGTTGCGTTGCCAGGCAGGGCGGCACTGTCTGAGCTCCGCAGGAGCGAGTTTGCCGCACTGACTGGCGCCCTTAGCAACCGTCCGCCGCCTTAGACCCTGCAAGGTTCCGCCACCAGTCCCCCAGCACTCCACCCTGCACTGGCGTACCTTATTCAGAAACGCAAAAAGCACCCACCTCGCGGTGAGTGCTCTTCATTTTCATCTATTAAGCTAACTTGATCGGGTTGATCTTCACTCCAGGACCCATTGTCGGAGCAATAACAACGCTCTTTAAATACTGTCCTTTCAGTGTGCTAGGTCTAGCCTTTACAATAGCTCCAATCAGCGTCTGGAAGTTGTCGCTTAACTGCTCCTCAGTAAAGGAAGCTTTACCGATCGGCACATGGATAATGTTTGATTTGTCAAGACGATACTCAATCTTACCAGCTTTGATATCATTGATAGCTTTTGTAACATCCATAGTTACAGTACCAGCCTTCGGGTTAGGCATTAAACCTTTCGGTCCAAGTACACGACCAAGACGTCCAACAACACCCATCATATCTGGAGTTGCAACAACAACGTCGAAGTCAAGCCATCCTTCATTCTGGATCTTCGGAATAAGGTCCTCAGCGCCTACGAAATCAGCACCTGCAGCCTTAGCTTCCTCAGCTTTTGCATCCTTAGCGAATACAAGAACGCGAACAGTTTTACCTGTACCGTGTGGCAGAACTACTGCACCACGGATCTGCTGATCTGCATGACGTCCATCGCAGCCTGTGCGGATATGAACTTCGATAGTCTCGTCAAATTTGGCAACAGCAGCTTTTTTAACTAAGCTGATAGCTTCATTAGTATCGTATAATGTTGCGCGGTCAACTGCCTTAGCAGCCTCCACGTATTTCTTTCCTCGTTTCATTTCTATAACCTCCTGTGGTATTTGCGGGGAAAAGCCCTCCCACTTACTATTTGTGATTAATCAACTACTTCAATTCCCATACTTCTTGCAGTACCAGCAATCATGCTTGCTGCTGCTTCGATGGATGCTGCATTTAAGTCTTTCATCTTAAGCTGAGCGATCTCCTCAACCTGAGCTTTTGTAACTTTAGCAACTTTTGTTTTGTTCGGTACGCCGGAACCGGATTTGATATTTGCAGCTTTCTTAAGAAGAACTGCAGCCGGCGGAGTTTTGGTTATGAAGCTGAAACTTCTATCTGCATAAACAGTGATTACTACAGGAATGATCATACCATCCTGATCTGCTGTTCTCGCATTGAACTCTTTTGTAAACTGAACGATATTTACACCGTGCTGTCCAAGAGCCGGACCTACAGGTGGTGCTGGAGTTGCTTTACCAGCGGGAATCTGTAATTTGATATATCCTGTTACTTTCTTTGCCATTTTCGGCACCTCCTATGTGGTATTGGCGGGGGTATGTCCCTCCCACGATATTGTGTTACCTTTGTCTGTTACATTTTCTGAACTTCTGCGAAACTGATCACAACCGGTGTTTCGCGTCCAAACATCTCTACATTGATCGTTACAAGCTGTTTCTGCGGATTGATGGCAGTCACAACACCTGTAGTCTCTTTCCAGGCTCCGCCTGTTACTACTACGGTATCGCCCTCAGCGAAGTCAACGCGGACAGTCTCATCTTTGATGCCCAGCGGCTTCATTTCCTCTTCTGTGAGCGGTACAGGCTTGGATCCCGGACCAACAAACCCAGTCACTCCACGGGTATTCCGGACAACATACCAGGTATCGTCGTTCATGACCATGTTGATAAGAACATAGCTTGGGAACATTTTTCTCTGGACCTGCTTGGAAACACCATTACGCATCTCCACAACGTCTTCCAGAGGAACCCGTACTTCCAGAATCTGATCCTCAAGATGTCGGTTTTCAATTGTCTTCTCAATGTTGGCCTTTACCTTGTTCTCATAACCGGAATAGGTATGGACAACGTACCATTTTGCTTCTGACATACAATCACCTTTGTCCTTATTTGATTAAAAGATTAATGCATTCCAGAATGCCTGCATCCATCACACTGATGATCGCACCGAGAATTACGGTTATGACAATAACAACAACTGACTGTTTCATCAGTGTATCGCGGTCTGTCCAGACAATTTTGTTGAACTCTGCCTTCAGCCCCTGGAACCAGGATTTCTTCGGCTCCTTAGCTTGGCGGTCTTGCCTGCAGATTTTTCTTTTTCTTGCATAGCCTAACCTCACAATCTAAAGTGACTATTTTGTTTCCTTGTGCATTGTGTGTCTCTGGCAGAACTTACAATATTTCTTGGTTTCCATTCTCTCAGGATGGTTCTTTTTCTCCTTGGTCATATTGTAGTTACGCTGCTTGCACTCTGTACATGCTAATGTAATCCTAACGCGCACAACTTCCACCTCCAGTGTTTTCATTTGCATGGTCTTAAATCAGCCTTTTCGGTGTATCCGCCACCGTTTTTCGGCATAAAAAAAAGACCTAACTTCCATGTCGCTTGTACAGTTTACCACACAGCAGACATATCCGTCAAGTCTTTTGCATATAATTCTTAAGGATTTTTGACTAAAAATAAGCTCCAATCCATGCCGGATAACAGCAAAAAACACGCTCCAGTCATAGAAGCTCTGTAAAGCCCTTGGGCGGCAAAGAAAAATCACTTTCCATGCACACTGAGAAAATATAATTCTCAAATTCCATTGTCCTGAAAAAGCCTGGTCTTTTCGGTGATTTTCCCAGAACAAAGCCCTGATCTTTTCGAATGATCTCGAAAGAATCAAGCGGAAGGCTCATCCCCCTGCCTGTCATTTTCATATAACTTTCCTTTAAGGTCCAAAGTGTAAAAAAAGCTTTGCCCGGGTCAGAAGCAGCTTCTATATATTCCCGCTCTGTCGAATGGAAATAATGCTCCGCAATTTCCAGAGGCGCATTGACATTCCGCTCAATGTCGCATCCCACTTCATCATCCGACACCACTCCCACCACATAGTCTCCGGCATGGGAGATATTAAAATGGAGATGATCCGCCACAGGCTTCCCATTTTCGGAATATTTCAGGCTGCTTTCGGAAAGTCCGTTCCCATTCAGGATCTTCCGGATCATAATTCCTGCGCCCAGACTCCTTTTTCGGTCATCCGGCTGAAGATACCGGATGACCTTCTTTCTTCTCTCTGGTCCAACTTGTTCCAAAAGACTTTCATTCTGCAAGGGATCCTCAAGAGTATTGATATTGATTCTATATAATTTTATCATTTCTTACTATAAAAAGCACCGGGTAGCAACTGTAGATTCCCCAGGCCTGCTCCAGACAGGTTGCTGTTCACTTCGCCATGCACGAATTCAACCTTTATTTCTTCTCAATATTAATCTTCTGATCAAATCCGGTAAGGCTGAAAACATCGTACACTTCATCAGAAACATTTACAATCCTGAAGCCTTCCTTGCCTGCCATCTTCTTATAAGCGGCGATTACCAGACGAAGTCCGGCAGAAGAGATATATTCCAGGTTTGCAAAGTCAAATACCAGGCTGGTTGTACCAGGATCAAGTGCTGACAGCTCCTTTTCCAGCTGCGGTGCAGTCTGGGTGTCAAGCCATCCTGTGATCTCCATAGTTACCTTGCTGCCCTCTGTCTTACTTACAATTTCCATTACAATTTCCTCCTTTAAGTTACAGGAAACACACTCAACGGGTTTCCGGGGTTATCACGCAGCGGGCCCAGGAGGGGACTTCCAACACGAGTTCCCACCCTGCCCACTGAGTAAACCAGTTACTGTCCAGCTGTATGTAAAACTTCATCTGTGGGCAGTAACTTTGTTCCATCATCAATCAAAGAATGCAAGTCTGTCAAGTGCCTCAATAGCGCTTTCCAGATATCTGTCATCTGTAACCGGCCATTTGTAATCCAGTCTGTAAAGAACCTGTGCTGTAAACCGGTTGCTGTAATCCAGGGTATAGATCTCATTTTCATTATGAGCCGTATACGCGATCAGTCCGGAAACAACATCTGAGTCATCACTGTTCTTTGCAAATTCTTTTACTGCAGCCTCAAACTCTTCATCACTTACAATGTCAATGTCAAATCCATGGCTCCGCATTGCATAGATCAGATCCGCCATATAGATATGGTGGCTGTTGCAGGCGTGGAATACGGTAAATCTCCGGTCTGTCTGCACCAGTCTCAATACTGCAAGTGCAGTAGAATCAATTGGTGAAAATTCTGTAACTTCGTGCATAGCCCCAATTGGGAATTTACCAACTGCCTCATATCCTCTCAGGCTTCGCAGGAATCCGTTTGTAATAAAGTTGATCTGGAATTCACCATCTGAATTTCGGCTCATCAGATTTCCTACACGGATAACCTTTCCGTCAAGCCCACTGGAAACAGCTTCCAGTACAGCTCTCTCTGCAAGGAATTTTGTGCGGATATATTCATTTGTGATGTTCTGTCCAATATACAGATCGTTTTCATTAAAGACTCTGGACATTGGCGGAACACCATCGGAACCTTCTCCGGCAACAGAAACAGTAGAAATCTGGATCAGTCTGCGTCCACTATTTTTACAGAATTCAATCAGATTTTCCACTCCGTGTACATTTATCTTCTCCAGTACATCACCAGCTGCAAAATGCTTTACGCAGGCTGCGCAGTTAATAATGGTGTTAAATTTGTAATCTGCAAATTTCTCCACCTGTTCTTTCGAGGTAATATCGCCATCCACACAGATAATACGCTCTCCAAACAGTTCCTGGCACGGATTATCGAAGTAATACATCAACATATGCATCATTCGTTTCTCCATGGACTCATATTTACCCTTACGTACCAGACAGTAAACCTTACCGTCATAATTATCCAGGTAAGCCTTCAGAACATGAATTCCCAGGAAGCCGGTTGCACCTGTGATCATGATATCACCAATTTCTTCCTTTGTCACCTGGTTTACGTTTTCTTCCACATTTCCGCTGATCACGCTCTGAATCCGGTTATAATTGTAGCTGGAGAATTCGTTCTCACTCTGCGGATTTTCAAATGCCTCACTGTTATCCACGATTGCAGAAAGCTCACGGATGGTCGGATATTTGAAAATGTCTGCATATACAATGGAAATATTCTTGGAAAGGCACATAACAGCAACTTTTGATGCAGTAAGTGAGGAGCCTCCAAGTTCGAAGAAGTTATCCTCAATTCCTACTTTTTCAATGCCAAGTGCTTTTTCAAATATCTCGCAAAGTTTAATCTGGACAGCGGTAACAGGCTCCACATAGGCTGTGCTTGCTGTGGTGGTTACTTCTGGTACCGGAAGCGCCTTTTTGTCTATCTTTCCGCCAGGAGTCACCGGCATTTTCTCAAGATGGACAAAGAAGGATGGCATCATGTAATCCGGAATCAGCGGGTTCAGGAACAGTTTCAGCTCATCTTCCGGAATGATTTCACCAGTATAATAAGCTGTGATATATTTGTTTCCGCCTTTTTCGATCACTATAACAGCAGCATTCTTCACCTTATCGTGCTTCAGAAGAGCTCCTTCGATCTCACCAAGTTCAATACGATATCCTCTTATCTTTACCTGGGAATCGATTCTTCCGATATATTCAATATTTCCGTCACCTTTCATGCGGACCATATCACCGGTTCTGTAAAGACGTTTGTCCTCGTCACATACGGAGAACGGATTTTCCACAAATACGGAAGCCGTCTTCTCAGGAAGATTGTGATATCCTCTTGCAATCTGACGTCCGGCATGGCAAAGCTCACCAGAAGCGCCTACCGGAAGCCGTTTCATATTTTCGTCCACAATGTAGCTGCGGATATTCCGCTGTGACTTACCGATCGGGATGTTGTCGTACTGTTTGTCAACCCAGAACTCTGTGGAGGAAACAGTATTCTCCGTTGGACCGTAGCCATTGATCATCTGGTAAGTTCTATCCCGGTAATATTTGAACTTCTCACCACCCAGGGTGACAAATTTCAGGCTCGGAGCATCGTCAAGAAGCTCTGCAACCAACTCGCCCATCTGAGTTGGGAAGGTAGCTGTGGTAATTTTTTCTTCTTTTATGAATTTTCCAACAGCAACCGCATCTTTTCGTATGCTCTCTGGCAAAATGTACAGTACTGCGCCTGCAGTAAGCGGAGCAAACAGGTCGATCACGGATGCATCGAAGCAGAAGCTTGCAAACTCTGCCACAATATCATCTGGTGTCAGTTTTCTTGTCATAAGGATATACTCGATCAGGTTCAGCAGGTTCCGCTGTTCAAGCATAACACCTTTTGGTTTTCCGGTGGAACCGGATGTGTAGATCATATAAGCCAGGTTCTCTGCTTTCGGAGCTGTGAGCTCTACAGAAAGTGCAAAGTCTTTGGATTCTGCTGCCACGTCATCCAGGCTGATCACATTCTGGTCGTAGAAGCCTACCAGACTGCGGTAACGGTCTATTACAAGCAGGTTTTCTGCCTCGGAATCCTTCAGCATGTACTCAATTCTGCTCTGCGGATATTCCGGATCCAATGGAACATACGCACCGCCGGCTTTCATAACACCGATATAAGCTACGGCATATTCCTTTGTTCTTCCGCACAGAATACCTGCAACCTTTTCCCTGCCAAAGCCATTTTCCGTAAGCTTCTGAGCAACATAATCTGACATATGGTCCAGTTCTTTATAGGTAAGCTCGCCCATTCCGTCTTTTACCGCCGGTCTGTCCGGATATTTTGCAACAGCTTCCCTGAACAGGTCTACAAAGGTCTTTCCGGCATGGGAAGGATCATCTTCCATTTTGGTTTCTTCCTCAAACATCAGTCTGATGTCTGCCGGCTCGTATTCTCTCAGGATTCCATCTGCCGTTGTTTCCAGGTTATCTGCAAGGTATTTGATGGTTTCCTCGTTGTACATGTCGCCTCTGTACTCAATCTCAAAGACAAACTTATTTCTCTCAATTGAAATACTGATGGAAACAGGTGCCTTTGCCGCATTCAGCTGAACAGGTTCTTCCTGCGCATATTCCCCGCCGATATTATCAAAGGCGAAGTTGTCGCCCTGATAGATCACCATGGCATCTGCCTTGATGTTGAACTCATGGCTGATCTGGGAGAACGGATAAATATCGTTGTTCATGGAATTAATCAGCTGCTGCTGGACAGCATTCAGGCAATCCGCAGTGCTTCCTGAGAAATCACAGTAAACGGGAAGAGTCTTTACCAGCATACCCACGGTATCGGAAAGTCTGGAATCGTTTCTGCCGTGGTAAATAGTGGTAAATACCGCATCCTTCCTGAAATTGTATTTTCCAAGAGTAATACCAAAAGCAGAGATAAAGAATACATTCTCTGTAATTCCGTGCTTCTTACAGAATGCCTTCACGTCCTGTACGGAGAACTCACTGGTCTCACGATGATACATCTCTGCGGTTGGAGCTGCTCCGCTCTTGTCTGGATAGAAGTTGATGCTTCCGCCCGCATTTTCAAAAACGGATTTATAGTAGTTCTCTGCATTCTTATAAGCATCACTTGCCAGAGCATCCCTGTTATCAAGGGCCAGATCATAGGAAGTATACTCTTCCACTTCCAGCTTTTCTCCGCTGTAAGCCCTGTTAATGTCGTTCAGGATAATGCCCAGGGAGGTACCATCTGCAACAATATGATGAATGTCAAGGAACAGATAATTTCCATCACAGGTTCTGTGAATCTCAAAGCGGAAAAGCTGTTCATTAAACAGCATGTACGGACGAACCAGAGTTTCCCGGTTCATTCCATTTATAATCTGCGTCTTATAAGTGAAAGCATCATTACGTTTCTGAAGGACTTCTCCTTCGTCGCTCATAAAGAGACGAGTTTTCAGGTAAGGATGAGCTGCAACGGTGCTGTCAATTGCTTCTGCCAGCTTATCCAGGTCAACCTTTTTGTCAAGCTTCAGAAGATATGGGATATTGTAAATGGTGGATCCCATATTGGCTGTACACTCGATGAAAATTCCCTCCTGGGTATTGGTGAGAGGATAATTTTCCTGGATTTCCCTCTTGGTTTCTTTTCCGGCAGTCTTCACAAAGCCTCTAACATCTGAATAGTTGGGTGATCCTTGATGTCAGATGTTTTTATCACAATGTCAAAAGCTTTAGAAATAAGGATATTCAGCTTAATAGCAGTGATAGAGGTCAGTCCTGCCTCGTAAATATCTGTGGTAATGCCGAATTCGGTATAGCCAAGAACCTCAGCAATACAGTCAAACAGCTTCTGCTGAGTCTCATTCTCCGGTTTCACGATCTCTTCCACTTTTCGCTCTGGCAGTGGAAGGGCTTTTTTGTTTACCTTCTGATTCTGGTTCAGCGGAATCTTGTCGATCTGCATGGTAACTGCCGGAACCATGTATGGAGGCTTGGTTTCTTTGATGAAATCATTTAACTTATTTATGTCAACCTGACCGTCAGATACTACATAAGCTGCAATATATTTTCCGCCGCCATTTGGATCGTCAAAAGCCACTACGGTTGCATCCTTTATGCCTTCGTATCTTCTTATGACCTCCTCAACCTCGGAAAGCTCAATTCTAAAGCCTCTGACCTTAACCTGGGAGTCTTTTCTTCCAATGATCTGGATGTTTCCATCCGGAAGATATCTGGCAACATCACCGGAATGATACAGGACTTCATAACCTTCTGCATCGTCATAAATATTCTTCGTATAAACTTCCGAAGTTTTCTCCGGTTTATTCAGATAGCCTCTGGAAACCTGCCATCCGGAGATCATCAGTTCACCGCAGGCACCGTATGGAAGCAGATGACCAAACTTATCGGCTATATAAAGCTTGAAATTATCAAGCGCTTTTCCGATTGGAATATTTGAATAATATTTATCCACTTCAAATACAGTTGTAAAAATTGTGCACTCTGTAGGACCATACGCATTAAAGAATTTATAATCCTTCGGCGGTTCCATAGGAACAAGCTTCTCTCCACCTATGGAAAGATATTGCAGACTCTCGCAGCTCATTTCCATCGCAAACTGTCTTCCCACCTGTGTAGTCATAAAGGAATGGGTAACGCCATTCTCTTCAAAATAACGCTGAAGTGCAATAAAATCAAGACGGATTTCTTCCGGAATAATGTGAAGCTCTGCACCGTTTGCAATTGCACCGTAAATATCCATCATGGAAGCATCAAATCCAAAGGACGCATAAGCTGCTATTTTGGAGCTGTGATCTACCTGGTAATACTTTTTGTACCAGTGGCAGAATGCAGTGATATTTCCATATTCCAGCATACAGCCTTTCGGCACGCCGGTGGAGCCGGAAGTGTACAGTAAAATAAACAGATCATGAAGCTCTGGCTTCTTAAGTTCCACATCACGCTCTTCCAGCTGTGGGATCTCATCTGTAAATAAAACAGGTCCCTGATAGCCGTCTACCAGCGGCAGAAGCTCTCTGTCTGCGATCAAAAGCTTAGCAGCAGAATCCTCCAGCATGTACATCAGGCGGTCTTTCGGGTAAGTAGGGTCAAGAGGCTGGTATGCCGCACCGGCTTTGATCACGCCCATTGGTGCGATGGCCATGTATTCGCAGCGGGGGATCAGAATGGAGACTACATCCTCCCTGCCGATTCCCTGGGATGCAATATATTTTCCAAGTCTGTTGCTGAGCTCGTCCAGTTCTTTGTATGTATATTTCCGGTCTTTAAATACCACTGCGGTGTGGTCTGGAATGGTCTCTGCCAATTCAGCGAACATGTCAGAAATGGTTTTGCTTCTGTCAAATTCGTTTTCTGTATGATTGAATTCTGCGATCTTGTTTACCCCACTCTGAGAGATCACAGAGATTTCAGAAACATATTTTGTTTTCAGCATGGAGCTCATGGCAGCTTCATAGGAATCCAGGATTCCGTCAATAAAGGCCTGGCTGTACATGTCGCTGCGGTATTCTGCTGTAAGCACATAAGTGTGGTTGTACTCTCTTACCTGGATCAGCAGAGGCATTTTGGCCATATCCAGGGAAAGGTCGTGGCCTCTGGCAATGGTGTCTCCAATTGGATAATCGTCGCTTAACTCTGCCTGGTATGCAAAGGTAAGATCCGAATTCAGCCCGTATTTTGCACAAATATCGGAAAATGGGAAAATATCGTTTGCCATGGAGGACAGCATCTGCTCGGAAAGCTCTGCCATATACGCCTGTACGGTGGTCTTCGGGTCGAATTTGCAATAAACAGGAAGGGTTTTTACCAGCATGCAGACTGTGTTTTCAAGCCTGGAATCGTTTCGTCCATTATAAATAGTAGACAACAGACTGTCCTCTGCATTGGAGTATTTTGCCATAAGGATGCCGAACAGACCTGTAAATAAAATATTCGGGGTAACACCCAGCTTCTCGCAATAGGAAAGAATGGCCTCTTCTTTCAGGCCCATGGTCTTCTCCAGATAACCTTTTTCAGGAGCTTTTCCATTCAGGTCTGGCATAGGGAGGGATTCCGTTTCAATTCCTTCAAAAATACTGTCATAATATTTCTCAGCTTTTTTGTATTTGCCCTCTTTCATCTGCTGTTCTTCGTCAAGGGCCGCATCAAATCCGGTATAGGACTCTTTTTCCAGTTTTTCACCCATATAGGCCTTATTGATATCCTCGAAAATGATATCATAGGAGTTGCCGTCAGCAATAATATGGTGGAAATCAGTAAAGAGGTATTTCTTATCTTCTGTCACATAAATTGCCACACGAAGGAGACGTCCCTTTTCCAGCTTAAACGGACGTACAAGGCTTTCCTTCTGGCTGGCAAATTTCTCATTTGTGGTCTCGATCACTTCCGGCACAAATGTCTCATTTCCAGGGCGCTGTACCATCTCCCCATTATCGTCAAGATATACCTGTGTGAGCAGATAGGAATGGGCGCTTACCATTCTGGCAATTGCATCGGATAATTTCCGGGTATCCACTGTTGGATCCAGTTCAAAAAGGAAGGGGATATTGTATACGGTACTCTCAGGATTTTTGCTGCATTCTGCAAAAATACCCTTCTGGGAACCGGTAAGAGGATAAACCTCTCTCTTTTCGTAGGTTCTGAGTTTCGGCGCCAGCATGACATATTTTTCCAGCTTCTCCACGGTATTGTTCTCGTGGATATCGCTTGTTTTTACGGTAACACCAAATTCCTCTGAGATCAGAACACAGAGCTTCATTGCACTGATGGAGGAAAGGCCGGCCTTGTAAAAACTGGTGTCGATTCCGAAGAAGTCGTTTTCTACTACTTGGGCCACAATGTCAAAGATCTTCTTCTGCATTGGAGTTTCCGGCTCTTTCAGATTTCTGGGCTGCGCCACCGGCTTGGGCAATGCTTTTTTGTCAATTTTGCCATTCTGTGTTAAAGGCATTTTTTCCAGCTGGATGAAAACATCCGGAACCATGTAATGAGCCAGGGATTCTGACGCATAAGCGGTAAGCGCTTCAACATTGATCTGGCGGTCTGCCATAAAGTAGCAGCAAAGATATTTATTATCCACCGGTACTGTAATACTGGTGATGATCCTTCGAAGCTGTTAACAACCTCCTCGATCTCACCAAGCTCGATTCTGAGACCGCGAAGCTTGATCTGATTGTCAATTCTTCCGAAAAATTCGATCTCGCCATCTGGAGTGATCTTTGCAAGATCGCCTGTTTTATAGGCTCTTTCTCCGTTGAGAGTGATGAAAACTTCTGCTGTTTTCTCCGGCAGATTGATGTAGCCACGACCTACTCCAAGACCTGCAATTACAAGCTCTCCGGTCTCTCCGTCCGGAAGGATCCTGTTCTCTTTGTCAACCACATAAACCTGAACATTGCCGTTTGGCTTTCCGATGGTAATGTTTTTGCTGTCGGTGATTACCTTCATGGTACAGCTGATGGTAGTCTCGGTTGGTCCATAGCCGTTCATAATATAAGCATCCGGGTTTACTGCGTGAATCTTGTCAAAAAGTGCAGGCGGGAATGCTTCTGCTCCTACGTCAAATACCTTGATCTGGGCAGCTGCTTCCTGAAGCTGGGGCAGATCGATCATATTGGAAAGATAGGTAGGAGTTGTGGTCATAATATCCACTTTATTTTTTACAATTAAATCTCCAAGCATAATGGGATTCAGGATCTCTTCATCGCTTGCGATCACTGCAGTCATTCCATTGGTGAGAGGGAGAAATTCCTCCAGTACCGAAACATCAAATGTCATGGCTGCCATGGAAAGGGAAACGCTTCCCCTGCTTACATAGCCATAGGTTTCCGCATTCTTTGGATTAGGATTTACAAAATTGGCAAGGTTGATATGCTCGATCATAACACCTTTTGGTTTTCCCGTGGAACCGGAGGTGTAAATACAGTAGCAAAGATCATGTTCCTTAATCCTGGTATCCGGGTTCCCGGCATTTGGATTTTCCAGCAATTCTTCAAGCAGAAGCACCGTACAGGAAAGCCTGGAAAACAGCTCCTGGCGGTCCTTCGCGATTTCCTTTGTGGTGATAATAAAGGGAACTCCTGCATCTTCAAAAATGAACTGCACACGGTCATCGGGATAATCCGGGGCTGCGACAGCAAATGCACCACCAGCCTTCAAAATACCCTGACGGACTGCGTAAAAGTCACAGCAGCGCTCCAGTACCACACCTACGATTTTTTCACAGCCAACGCCTTTTTCAATAAGAGAATTCGCAATTCTGTTTGCTCTTTCATTCAGCTGTGCGTAGGTAAAGCTTTCCTTGCTGGAAGCTACAGCACATTTGTCAGGATGAAGCCGCACCTGCTCTTCAAACAGCTTTGTCACAGGCTGAAATTCAAAAACAAAATTGCTCTTTTCGTTAATGTCAGACATTTCCTGCACCTCCTAAAATGATATTATAGTATTATTCATATCAATTGCGCGGATATAATCCATTGATTTTGAAATCTTTTTCACCAGCTCAATTCCATGGATATCAAACTCCTCATGGTCATAGCTGTATTCCAACGGATTAAAATTCACTCCGTTGTCTCTTATCCTTAACTGGCAAATGTCATCCTCCAGGCAAAGATTGATGTCGATCCAGTTGGAAGTTTTTCCACCAAATTTAATGATATTCACAGTCATTTCTTCTGCACACACGGCAGCAAGATTGGCTCTGTTTCCGGATACACCGTTTTCCTTGCAGAACTCCAGGATTTTTCTGTTAACCGCGCCAGCTTCTTCCATGGTGCTCTTAATGGAAAAATCAAAATTGATTCCGGGATTTTGGTCCGGAACAATATAAAAAGTAGAATTTTTGTGTTTGATCTTTCGGAAAATCCAGGCTGCGATCAAGGTTATGATCTCTGTGGCAACAAATGCAGCACCAATTCCATTTGTACCGATTCCATCAATCTGTTTCCAGATAGAAATTCCTATAAATGTTGCAGGAAGAACTGCCACTGCGTTTTCAAGGAAGGTAACAAAGCTTGCAATTGCAGTCTCTTCAATAGATTCATAATAGCTTACGGTAAATTTATTCCAGAGATAAGGCACTACACATAAAGCAAAAATACGCAGTGCATGAACCATCTCCCGTCCCAGCTCTCCGCCGCCTCCGAACATAATGGTGATCTGTTCTGTAAACAGCATGATCAGAACGAATATGACTGCCAGCACGATGTAGCTGTATTTCAGCATTTTTTTGCACAGGACACGGATTCCCACATAGTCTTTTTCTCCAAAAAGAATTCCTGCAACATTAGGAATTACGCCAATGATTCCGCCTGTAAGCATTTCCACGATCAGCAAAACATTGTCGCAGACCGTAAATACTGCCATTCCGTCTTCCCCGATCTGATTCATAATGATGGTGTTCAGACCAAGGGCTTTTACAAAATTGGTTGCCATGAAAACAAGCATGGGCACACCTGTAATCACTGCCTCCTTCACGATTCCGAAATCCTTTGCATTCAGCCGCACGAAACTGATATTCCTCTTATCTGAGCGAATATAGAAAAGGAAAACCACCATGGCAAAAAGAAAGCCAAGTACCGTTGATAAGGATGCACCTGTAACTCCAAGTGGTGTAAATCTAAGAAATATGTAATCCAGCACAAGATTTATCACATTGGCTGCGATCAGATAAACAGAAGCAAGCTCCGGATGGTTTTCCACCCCAAGGTAGTTTACCATCATCAGACCAATTCCGATTACCGGTGCACCTAACATGCTAATGCGGATATAGTCTCTTGTATAAGTTGTCAAAACTCCGTCTCCGGATACCAGAAATCTGGCAATAGGTCCTGCAGCAGGAAATGCAATAAGAGAAAACAGCAGTCCCACCACGAGTGTGACAATAAAAGTGGCCGAAAACAATCTCGAAGCCCCTTCTTTGTCACGTTTACCAAGCATATTTCCTGCGGCTATGGAACCTCCCACACCCAGACAGTAACCGGTAAGCTGAACTATCGTTTCAACCGGAAGACTCATTGTGACTGCGGACATTGCTTCTACACCAATTAAATTACTTACAAAGATAGTGTCCACAATGTTTCCAAGCTGAAGTGCCAGCGACATCATAATACCTGGAACGATATACTTGTTTAATTTCGCATTCAGCAACCTGTTATTTCTGTTTTCCACCATTCCATCCCCTTTCGAAATTTTGGAGTATTTCTAAACAAAATCAGAATACTCCATATTTATATATAATTTAGCAAAAAATGAAATATTTTTCAATAAAGCAACGAAAACAACGTCAAATTAAACAAAAATAGCTTAAAAAAATACCGGTTTCCCGAAGATATCCCTTTAATGGAATTCTTTGGAAACCGGTAGTATCCTTCCTGATATGTAATTATTCAGCAGACTCCAGAACATGTTTAAAAAGGCTTTCTACAAAATGTACGTCACAATTTGCGGAGCCTGCAGATTGCAGGAAATAAATTTTCAGGCAAGCTCCAAAGCCCTGTGGCAGGCTGCTTTATGCCCCTTTTCCACCTCCTGAAGCACAGGAGCTTCCTGCCTGCAGCGGTCTGTTGCATAGGGACAGCGGGTATGGAATTTGCATCCTGACGGTGGATTGTAGGCACTTGGCACGTCACCCTCCAGAATGATACGCTGACGTTTCTTCTTCACATCTGGAAGCGGGATTGCAGAAAGAAGAGCTTTTGTATAGGGGTGCATCGGATTGGAATAAAGCTGGGCTTTTTCTGCAACCTCAACCACACTTCCAAGATACATAACTGCAATTCTGTCACTGATATGGCGGACTACACTCAGGTCATGGGAGATAAACAGGTAGGTCAGATTTTTCTTCTGCTGCATATTTCTCATAAGATTCAGCACCTGCGCGCGGACAGATACGTCCAGTGCGGAAACTGCCTCATCACAGACAACAAATTCCGGATTCAGGATCAGTGCCCTTGCAATTCCGATTCGCTGCCTCTGACCGCCTGAAAACTCGTGAGGAAAACGATTCAGATACTGTTTATCCAGTCCAACCTCCTGAAGGATCTCTTCCACCATTTCCCTGCGTTCTTCCTTAGTCCCCACTTTATACACCTCAAGAGGGGCACTGATCAGATCATAAACGGTCATTCTGGGATTCAGGGAGCTATATGGATCCTGGAAAATAATCTGCAGCTTCCGGCGCATTTCCCACATTTTTTTCTTATCATAGGTAAGGATGTCTTCCCCATTGTACATAACCTGGCCCTCTGTTGCCGGGATCAGGCGGAGAATAGTTCTTCCCAGAGTGGATTTTCCGCAGCCGGACTCTCCGACCAGGCCCAGTGTCTCACCCTTTCTCACAGAAAGACTTACATGGTCTACTGCTTTTACTACAGATGGATTACGGTTCAGAAGCCCTTTTTTTGCCGTAAAATATTTGGATAAATCCTTTGTTTCCAATAAGATTCCTGTGTTCTCACTCATTATTTCTCACCCTCGTATCTGAAGCAGCTTACCAGAGAATTTCCAGCATGGTAAACGCCTGGTTTTTCTTTCATGCAGCGGTCTTTTCCGTAAGGACATCGGGGAGCAAATCTGCAGCCTGCAGGCATGGCGTCCGGTGCCGGAACGGTGCCCTCAATGGTATTCAGCAGCTCTACATCCTCATCAAGGCGGGGAATAGAGTTCAAAAGTCCCTGTGTGTAAGGATGCTTCGGTCTTTCAAAAATATCCTCAATGCTGCCGTATTCTACTGCTTTTCCTGCATAAAGAACAAGCACATCGTCTGCGGTCTCTGCTACTACCCCCATATCATGGGTAATCAGCATAATGGCTGTTCCCATTTTTTCCCTGAGCTCACACATCAGCTCCAGGATCTGTGCCTGGATGGTTACGTCCAGGGCTGTGGTAGGCTCATCTGCAATAAGAAGTCTTGGCTCGCAGGATACTGCCATGGCGATCATCACTCGCTGGCGCATACCGCCAGAAAGCTGATGCGGATATTCCTTCATCCGCTTCTCCGGAGCAGCGATCCCAACTCTTTTCAGAACGTCCACAGCTCTTGTCCAGGCTTCTTTTTTACCGCAGTTCTGGTGGAGCATAATTGGTTCCATCAGCTGGGTTCCAATAGTCAGAGTCGGATTCAGGGCAGTCATTGGATCCTGAAAAATCATGGCAATATCATTTCCGCGGATCCTGCACATCTCTTTCTCCGGAAGCCCTATCAGTTCTTTTCCATCCAGTTTGATGCTGCCGCCGGAAATCCGGGCGTTGCTTCCAAGAAGCTGAAGGATAGACATGGATGTGACACTTTTTCCGCATCCGGACTCTCCTACAATTCCGAGGATCCTGCCTTTTTCTACAGAAAAGCTTACACCGTCAACGGCTGTGTTAATGCCTTTTTTTGTCTGAAACTGTACCTGTAAATTCTCTACTGAAAGTAAAGATGCCATAGCTGTACTCCTTTTTCTCTTAATTAACTCACTGTGATTCTTTCACAGCTCCTGAAATCCGCCAGACATGAGAGTCTTTTCTCTCATATTTGGCGGGTTCCAGGATCAAAAGCTTTATCCGCTTTTGTCCTGTTTCCCATTTTTATTACTCTTTATCCCACTCCCAGGAAGACCAGTTCAGACAATTAAAGTCTGCAACGTTCAGGTTCTTCATGCTCTTGTTGTAAGCGGTAAGAAGGTTCTTTGTATATAAGTAGCCCATAGCTGCTTTTTCTACAACCTTTTCCTGATACTCATCGAAGTATGGTTTTCTTGCTTCAAAAGTAAGCTCTGCGTTTCCTTTGTCGATCAGGTCAGAAAGCTCTGTATCCTGAATCTGGCAGAAGTTGCAGGAGCTTTCCGGATAAATCATTTCACGGCTCTCACTTGGGTCAAGAGTTCCGCCGGAACCAATGATTCCAAGATCATGCTCGCCGTCAAGCATACGGCTCATCAGAGTTGCAAAGTCCATCTGCTCAATTTCTACATTTACACCGACATTTGCAAAATCCTGTACGATCAGGGCTGCACATCTCTCGGTAATGCTGCTTCCGGAGGAGATGAAGAATTTCAGTGTCTGTCCAGCCGGGAAGCCTGCTTCTGCAAGCATCTCTTTTGCCTTTTCAGGATCATACTGAACCTGAACCTTGTCATTGTAGTATGGGCTTACCGGTGCGATCGGGGTCATGATCGGAGTTCCCTCTCCCATAAGAAGACCATTTACCAGTACATCACGGTTGATTGCCATATTCAGTGCCTGGCGAACTTCCTGAGTAAGATATTCCTTCTGAGTATTGAAGATCAGAGTGGTATAGGAAGTGGTAGGAACAGACTCTGTTACCAGGTTATCCTGGGACTTGGCTGTTTCCCAGTCATCAGTCAGTACGGAACCGAATCCGATCAAATCAAGCTCGCCGTTCATAAGACCGGAAAGAACGTTTGCGGACGGTACTACACGGATGATCAGACGGTCAATATTTGGAGTTCCAAGATAGTAGTTTTCATTCTTTGTGAATTCCATACGCTCACCATTGATCTCACTGTCATAGATGAATGGGCCGGAACCTACCGGATTTGCCCAAAGGTCAGGAGCATTGATCTCTTCTGCTGTTTTTCCTTCAAATATATGTTTCGGGATGATGAAAACAGTGTCGATATCCTGCAGGAATGTATCAGGATACATAGCCTCTTTTAATTTGAAGGTTACTTCATAATCGCTGTCTGCAGTTACTTCGATAGAATCCTCGGAAAGCTCTGCTCCGGAATCATCCACACCGGCAATGTACTCCAGGTGATAACGGCTCTTTGCCTCTACAGACGGATCAGAATACATCTGGTAGCTGAATACAACGTCCTCTGCTGTAACCGGCTCACCATCAGACCATACTGCGTCTTCATGAAGCTTAAAGGTAACTGCGTCACTGGCATCGTTTACAGTCCAAGACTCAGCAAGGCGTCCCTCAATGGAACCGTCTGCGTTTGTCTGTGTCAAGCGGTCATAAATCTGGTCACAGATAAAACGGGTGTAGTTGCTTGTGGTGTTCAGCGGCATCATGGTATCCCATGCCTGGTCCATAGCAGCTGTTACTACTTTTTCCTCTGCCTCAGCAGCAGCCGGAACAGCATAACCTGCTACCATGCTTCCTGCAAGCAGGAGCGCTGCAGCCTTTTTCATGTTGAATTTCATAGGTCTCCTCCTTTTTTCTTTTGTCAGGGATGTTTTTTCTCTGACAGGTTTTGTGAAGCAAATCAGTCCGGGAAACTCCCGGAACCAATCTTATGTCAACGGACTGTCCGGCCTTGAATCAAGACCTTCATGATCCTGAGACATTACAGTTTGATTTTCGGATCCAGCGCATCGCGGATGCCGTCGCCCAGAAAATTAATACTTAACACCGTGATCAGAAGTGCAAGTCCCGGCGGAAGCCAGATCCACAGCTTCTGGGAAAGCACAGTAATGGACTGCGCATCGTAGAGCATATTTCCCCAGCTTGCTCCCGGCGGCTGTACACCCATGCCAAGGAAGCTTAACGATGATTCAGAAAGGATGGCACTCGCCATCTGGAATGTGATTGCGATCAGGATCGGGGCAAAAGAGTTTGGAAGAACATACTTTGTCACGATCTTGAAATTGGAGGTACCAATTGCCCTTGCAGATTCTACATATTCTTTCTCGGATACGGAAAGTACATTTGCATAGATCAGTCTGGCAAACTGTGTCCAGCCGAGCACACCAATGACACAGGTTACAGACCAGACAGACGGTCCAAGAACTGCAACCAGTACCAGGATCAGCACAATTGATGGAAAAGACATAAAAATATCTGCAATTCGCATAATAACTGCTTCCGCCTTTCCTCTGGCATAACCAGCAACCAGGCCAAGAGGAACTCCGATTGCGCAGCTGATCAGTGTGGAAACAAAACCAACCAGCAGAGAGGTTCTTCCGCCATACATCAGACGGGCAAAAACATCACGCCCGATAGCATCAGTTCCAAGGATGTGCGCTCCTCCCGGAGCTACCGAAAAGGCAGTGTAGTCTGAAGTATAAGGATCCAGCTTCAGGATCATGGGAAGAAAAACCACCATCAGTATTTCCACGATCAGGACTACCAGACCTGCCATAGCCATTTTGTGTTCTTTCAGTTTATCAAGTACCTCGGAAAGATAGCTTACATTTTCGTTTTTCTGTTTTTTCATTTCTGTCTTCTATCCTCCCTTATTTATAGCTGATTCTCGGATCCAGAATTCCGTATGCAACATCAGTGAGAATATTCGCAATAAGAACCGCTGCCGCGATCATAACCGTGATTCCCATAATAACCGGGTAGTCTCGTCCGTTGATCGCTGTTACCATAAGAGAACCAATTCCCGGCCATCCGAAAACCTGCTCGGTTACAACTGCGCCGCCTACAATAGAAGGAATGGACATTCCCACAACTGTAACGACCGGTGTAAGGGCATTTTTCAAGGCGTGCTTCATGATCACTTTCCATTTGGTAAGACCTTTGGACTTGGCGGTACGAATGTAGTCGTCCTGCATAACTTCCAGCATACTGCTTCGCATGTGCCTTACCCATCCTCCGATCTGCTGAAAGGAAAGGACCAGACAAGGCAGGATCATGTGCTTCATCAGATCTCCGAATGTATGAGCTCCGCTTGAGCTGTACATTCCTCCTGATGGCAGAATGTTAAACACAATGGCGAACAGATAAATAAATACCAGTCCTACAAAGAAGTTCGGAGTCGCCATCATCAGCATAGACAGACCGCCGGAAAAGTAATCTCTTCCTGAATTCGGCCTGGAGGCAGCAAAGATTCCAAGAGGAATGGATACGATCAATGACAGTACAATGGAGCTTGCCGCCAGAATCGCAGTAGCCGGAAGACGCTCCAGTATCATCGCTGCCACCGGTCTCTGGGTGCTGTAGGAAAATCCCAGATTTCCCGTAAGCAATTGTTTCAGCCAGGTAAAATACTGAATGATCACCGGCTGATCCAGTCCAAGTGCCACTCTCTTACGTTCCAGCTCTGCCGGAGTAATTCCCGGATCTGCCAGAAGTGCATCCAGCGGTGAACCAGGCGCCATATTCAGAATAAAATAGGCCAATATGGTAATTCCGAAAAAAGTGGGAATGGCAATCAGTATTCTTTTTAATATGTATTTCCACTTCATAGTGTTTTCCCTTCATCTCCTTTTCCTAGAACCTGTTTGAAAAAGTATTTCCGCAAGCTCCCGCAAATTGTGGTGCACATCTTGCAGAAAGCCTTTTTCAACCACGCTCTACCATAATCCGGATAATCTCTTTATCCGTTTCGCACATACCTTCCTTCGCCAGCTGTCCCACGTTCCGGATGGTATTTTCCACACCGTGGGTAACGATTCCATCACCGCCGTAGAACTGCTGTCCCTGTATGTACATTTCATAGCCCATGATTCCGGCATCGACTGCTGCTGAAATCTTGGCTGCGCAGGAGGCTTTCGCTCCGTCACAGATGATTCCGGAAACAATTGCCAGGGAATTCACGATTGTATGTGCAATTACTTCATAATCGCCGCCGTAGAGATAAGCAATTCCCGCACCGCTTCCACAGCCTGCACTTACTGCACCGCAATAGGCAGAAAGAGTTCCGATTCCAGTCTTCAGATGAATGGTTACAAGATTGGAAAGCACCAGGGCGCGAAGCATTTTGTCATGGGAAACCTGCAGCTCTCTGGCAAATTCAATGACCGGAATGCTGGCAGTCATGCCCTGGTTGCCGCTTCCGGAATTGATCACCACAGGAAGCTCGCAGCCATTCATTCGGGCATCGGAACCGGCTGCTGCCTTGGCTCTGGCACGGATCTTAATATTGTCGCCGTAGGTGTGAAGAAGGACTTTTCCGATGTTCGCTCCATAGTTTCCACGAAGTCCCTCCTCAGAAATGGCTGTATTGTAACGGATCTGACGCTCCAGAACCTCCTTTACATCTTCTGTGTCAACAGTGTTGGCAAAGTCGATAATGTCTTCTATGTTTAATATGGAATGGTCGGTCTTTTTCTCTTCCTTACCTGAACAGACATCTTTCCGGAAAACAGGCTGGCCGTTTTTCTCAATAAGGATGATGTTGGTGTGCGTATCTACAATGCGGACACGGGCCGTTTCAGTACCTTTGGTTACGGTCAGATCGATTTCAAATACATGCCCGGTGGATGCCGGAGTGATCCTAGGTTTCACCTGATCCATGTAGGACTTGATTTCTTCCTTCTGACCGGATGTTACTCTTGCAATTACTTCAAGGAGCGCTTCCGCATCGCCTGCGATCACACCCGCGCACAGAGCAGCTGCAATTCCCCTCATGCCGCCAGTATTGGGAACGATGACGCTTTTTACATTTTTGATAATATTTCCACTTACTTTAATATCCAGCTGTTCCGGCAGATTACCTAAAGTTTTTCTCGCCACTGCGCCTGCATAGGCAATGGCAATGGGTTCGGTACATCCCATTGCAGGAACCAGTTCTTCCTCTAGGATTTTTACGTAAGCCTGGTATTTTTCATCACTTTTGTGCAATGTTTTCTCCTCGCTTTCGCACAACATTATAAATACTTTAGCACACTATCTTCTTAAAATCAATTAATTCCAGAAATTTTATATTTAGAAAAATCCCGAACTATATTTGTGAATTTTGTTTTTGTTAATCACTTCGCGAATATAATCCTGATACAGATTTTTTATTTGGAATCAGATCAGAGGATTCTTTTTAGAAATAGTCATATCCGCCATGAATGTCTACAACGCTTCCATTCATGTATCCATTTTTCAGAACTTCGTATGCCATATCTGCCACTTCTGAGATCTCACCAAAGCGGTGAAGCGCAATCTTACGGTTAATGCGTTCATAGCTTTCCGGAGTGCGGTTTTTGTGCCAGCTGGTTTCAATGAATCCCGGGGCAATGGCATTGACCCGGATCTGCTTTGGTTCCAGTTCTTTTACCAGAGATTTGGTAAGGAAATGAATGGCGGATTTGGTGACGCCGTAAACCAGAGATGAGGAATAAGCCTGCTGTCCTGCGTAGGAACCGGTAAAAAGAATGCTGCCACCTTCGCTCATAATGGGGCGAAGTTCTTTCACCAGAAATACCGGAACAGACAGGTTAGTATTCACAATTTTGGTCCATTCGTCAAAAGTGTAATCTTCATATTTCGCATAGGTGCTGATTCCTACATTGTTTACCAGCCAGTCTACATGGCTCGCTTCTTCTTTGACCCGGGATACAAATTTCATCATTTCATCATAGGATGACATATCAGCCTGGAGCAACCGGATTTTTTTCTGATTTTCCTCTGTTTGTGCATGAAGAAATTCCTCCGCCTGCTCCGTGTTATGTCCATAGCTCACATATAAAATATCGTCCGACGCAGAATTTTCCAGAATTTTCTCCGCAATCCCTCTTCCGATTCCAGATGTACCGCCGGTGATTATGGTTACTTTGCTCATGGGGTGTCCTCTTTTCTGTATATTTTATTACTATTTAGTGTGTTGAAAGTTGTTAAAGGCGGACGCATTCGGACAATGGTGATTGCTCACTCGCCGGCGCAACGCTCCAGCGAACTAACTGCTAACTGCGACTAAATCGTTCAGGAGAGCCTTCACGATTAAGTCTCCGTAAGCAGTGGATTTCGCCTACGCTAAAACCGCGCCTGAAATGGCTCGCTAGAGCAATCACCATTGCCCGAATGCTGTGTACTGGCTGGGACTTATTTGTACATAG